>DYNS01000497.1 GCA_020720965.1 Anaerolinea sp.
CCCCCTCCCCCCCCGCGCCCCCCCCCCCGGATGTTGCCGCCGTTGCCACTGCCGCCGCCGCCACCGTAGAAGCTCGCTTTACCCAACAAGCCCTGGAGCAGATTGCCACCCAGGCGGCTCTCACCCCCCCCCCGCAAATTTCCCCCCCCAACCCGGATATTGCCCCCCCCACCGCCGCCCTCAACTACGAATACGCCCCCGGCTGCGTGTACGCCCTCTTTGTAAACGAAACTGTTTTGGATGGAACCTTGTTTGAACCCGGCGCAACCTTTGTAAAAACCTGGCGGATTAAAAACGCCGGTAGTTGCAAATGGGACTCTCGCTTTGGGCTAACCTTCATCAGCGGCGAGCAGATGACCGAGCAAAGCACCTTCCCCCTCACCACAACCGTGTACCCTGGGCAGGAAGTCGACCTCTCCGTCACCCTCACCGCCCCTGCCGTCAATGGAACCTACCGCGGCGAATGGCGGCTTGCCCTCCCGGTTGGCAGTTCCGGCGTAGGCTTGGCAGACGAAAATCTCTCAGTCGAAATTGAAGTCACCAACAGACCAGACCGCGAATTCGCCGTGACCAAGGTCGTTTACACTGCCATTGTGCGCGAACCGCGCAAAGGCTGCACCGACAAGGGCGCCGCCTACACCTTCTACGCCGATGTCACCGCCAACGGACCTGGCGACCTGGTGTACGAGTGGAATCGAAGCCCGGATGACGGCGTATTTGAAGGCGGCAAACTCCACTTTGAAGAAGCCGGAACCAAACAGGTTTCCTTCCGCTGGAGTTTTCAACTTGCCGCAGTCCAAAACATAGACCGTTGGGTCGCCCTCCGAACCTACTACGGCAGCGTCTACGATGTCGTTTGGGACCGTTACATCTTCTACTTCACCTGCGATACCTAACCCCACAGGATTTGCCCATGAACAAGCCCTCCGTTCTCGCGTTCTCTGCCCTCTTCCTGAGCCTGATTCTGAGCGCCTGCAACCTGCCTGCCCCCGCCTCGCCGACCTCTGCGCCGAATGCGATTTTTACAGCCGCCGCGCAAACGGTGGAAGCCCAACTGACTCAAAGCGCCGTTCTCTTGCCAACCTCTGTCCCGCCTGTATCCCCAACCCTGGCAGTTGCCAGCCCCCTGCCGCCCACCGACTCCCCGCAAGCCACCCTGCCCCCCGCCCCGCAGCCGACTGCCGCCGCCCAACCTACCACCGCCTGCGACTCGGCTCAATTTTTGGCAGATGTCACGGTGCCGGATGGACAAACTTTTAAGCCTGGCGAAGCCTTTACCAAAACTTGGCAGCTCAAAAACATCGGAACCTGCACCTGGGACTCCTCCTATGTGCTGATTTTTGACGATGGCGCTGCCATGTCTGGCGCGGCGGCGCTGCCGCTTACCGCAACCGTTGCGCCGGGGCAATCCATCAATCTCTCGGTGAACCTGGTTGCCCCCTCGGCGGAGGGAACCTACCGGGGATATTGGCGCATTCGCAGCGGCGCGGGGGTTTTGTTGCCGGTGATGAGCGGTTATCAGGGCAAATCCTTCTATGTCGAAATCAAGGTAGATGACGCCGCCGCCGTTCCCTCGGATGCCAAGTTTGCCGTCACCTCGGTCGGTTTCACCGTCAGCCGGGATGGAACCTGCGCCGCTGGAAAATACATCGTCACAGCCTCCCTCACCGCCAACAAACCGGGGCAGGTTACTTACACCTGGGTTCGCAGTGACGGCGTAACCGGCGCCGCCCTGAGCGGCTCGCTCGACTTTACCGAAGCCGGGACCAAAAACATCACCTTCGAGTGGT
>DYNS01000498.1 GCA_020720965.1 Anaerolinea sp.
GCCTTGTCTGCCAGTTCCGCCAGGGAGGGGGCTTCTGGGGCGGAGAAGGATACCGGTTGTTTGTCTTTTTCTTCAAAATAGGTTTTCATGGCTTGGTAGCCGGTTTGCACCAGGTAGGCGCGGCGCTCTTCGCTCATGTCAAACTCGGTGGTGCCATAGCCTCCGGCGGGCATTCTGGCAACCAACCCTTCAAAGGCGAAGATAACGTCTTTGTCGTGGGCTTCCAGCATGGTCGTCACCAGGTTTAGCACTCGCTGCACGGTAGCGAGCTGCATCAGGTCAAATTCGGTTTCTTTGTGGGCAGTGGCAGGCGGAGCGCCCTCCACCATTGTGGATTCGTCTATCAGCAGCCCCAGCACGTTTTCGTGGCGTTTTTCGCCCATCACTTCCGTCACCTGTTTTTGGTCGGAGATAAACAGTTCGATGGGGAAGTTGGAGAGCAAGCCGCCGTCCACAATCGTATCCCCTTGCAGAGGATGCCCGCGATATTCGCCCCATTCCGCCCGCCAAATGACTTCCTGCCACAGCAGAGGGATGCTCATGGACATTCTCACCGCCCAAACCACTGGCAACTGCGGCGCGGTGCGGTGATTCAGCACCAGCTTTATCCCTTTGGAAACGTTGGCGGCGACCAGCGAGAGGTCTTTGCCGGTTGCAGCGTGGAATTCCTTAAGGGTCAGGGCGCTAAAGGCGCGGGCTTTTCCGGCGAAGGAGCCGCTATCCAGTTTTCTCGACATCCACTCCACAAAGGCATCTGCGCTAAACCAGCCGCCACGCTCGATGAACGAGAGTAGATGAACGCCTGTAGGGTGTTTGGCGATGGTTTCTACAAGCCAGCTATCCAGCCGGTCTTCCACTGCGCCGGGCAGGGCAGGCAGGTCTATTTCTTTGAGAATTTTACGCAGGGAACCATTCTGCAAAGTTTGGGGCGGTAAGGGTTGGGGCAGCCCCATAAAGGCGCTAAAGACCGATTTTCCATCCTGCTGCTCTGCCAGGGCATCCAGCATTTCCACATCGCTGTATCCGGCGGCGAGTAGGGTGGCGGTAATTGCCCCGGCGGAGGTGCCGAGTAAACGCCCATGCGTGTATCCACGTTCACTAAACGCCTGCATCGCTCCTACAAAAACCATTCCTTTGGCGCCGCCGCCTTCAAATACGAGGTCATATTCCATCTTTGCTCCTTTTTGGTGTGTGGACGAGGCTTTTCTTTGCCTCTGTTTTTATACGCCATTTGCCGGGCGCAGACAAGTGGTTTACGCTTTTTGCGGGCGGGTTTATACTCAGCCCCCGCATGAAGCCGACCAACCCTAACGCCAACCTGCTCAATGTTGGGCTTGCCTCCTTCTTTTTTGCCCTGCTCTTGGGCGGGTGGGAGGCGGCGGTAGTCTTTTGGCGCATTCCCGTTTATTTGCTCCCTGCCCCATCCCGTATTGGGCAGGCGTTTTTTGCCCAACCTTTTTATTTCTTATCGGCTCTCAGCCTCACCCTTGCAGAGGCGGCAGCTGGGCTTTTGCTGGGCAGCCTGATGGGCATCCTCGCGGCGGTTCTGGTTAGTTTGCGCCCACGTTTGGAGCGCAGCGTGATGACCCTCGCCATCCTGGTCAAATCCACCCCTTTGGCGGCGATTGCGCCCCTGCTCACTATCTGGCTGGGGTTTGGAATTTTGCCCAAAATCATCATCACCGCCCTGCTTACCTTTTTCCCCACTCTTGTCAATGTCCTGGTGGGCTTGCAAAGCCCGGAGCGCGACATGCTCGACCTGATGCACGTTCACCGCGCCAACCGCTG
>DYNS01000175.1 GCA_020720965.1 Anaerolinea sp.
ATTTACGACACCATGCAGATGATTCCCAACCCCATCAGCACCGTTGCCGTAGGCGTGACCGCTTCCTTTGGCACAGTCCTGCTCACCGCCGGAACCAAAGGTCGGCGCTATGCCCTGCCGAATGCCACCATTCACATGCACCAACCCCTCGGCGGCGCACAAGGGCAGGCAACCGACATCGAAATCGCTGCCAAGCAAATCATGCGTCTTAAAGCCCTGCTCAATGGGGTCATGTCCAAGCACACCGGTCAGAGCCTGGAAGTAATTGAAAGAGACACCGACCGCGACTTTTACATGGATGCCCGTCAGGCAGTGGAATACGGCTTGGTAGACCAGGTATTGGAAGTCCCCAACAAGTAAAACCAAAGCCCCCAACAAAAAAGCGGCAAAACAGCCGCTTTTTTGTTTTACAATACGATAATGAACTTTAACCAACCCCTCACACGCATTTTTCTCGGTTTGGGCTTGCTTGCCCTGGGAATGGCGGCGGCAGGATATGTGATTTCACAGTCCGCGCCACAGGTCAGCGAACAAGCACGGATAGACGCGGCAGTCGCCGCCACCCTTGCCTCCGCCCCCAGCCCGGTGCCTACCTCCACAGTCTCCATCCTCCCCAGCCCAACACCTTTCAGCCTGAAAGGGCTATATTGCCAGTACGAATTCTGCATCGGGCATCCGCAAGACCTGTACCTGCTGGACCAGGGCGCAACCCGGCAGCCGCCCATCCCCAGCACTTATGGCTACGGCATTTTGTTCGCCTACAATCAAAGCCTCTTTATGCAAATCGCATGGACGTTAAGCGGGCCCAATTTTGACCCCCAAACCACCATGCGCTTTATTAAAGAAGAAAATGAAGAATTGAGCGGAGCCATGCAAGCCAAGCTGATGGGCAAATACAACGTCTATTACAACGCACTCACCAACCCCACCACCCTGCCCGCCGGGGGCATCGCCGCCTGGCAATGCGGCGGACGTGATTTTGTGTGGAAGGTGTACACCCCCCAGGATGGAACCGCGCTGGGGCTGCTGCAACAAGCCATTGAAAAATTTCGCTGCCAGGAGGAACTTTAATACCATGAGCCTGCTCTCGACCTTTGTCACTTACGCCTGCAAAATTGGGCTGGAAGTGCTGTGCAAGATTGAAAAAGAAGGCTGGGAAAACATCACTCACCAGGGACCCCTTATTGCCTACGCGAACCATACCGGTATGCTAGAAGCCCCGCTCATCTTTACCCAACTGCAACCCCGCAAAGTGACCGGGCTGGCAAAAATTGAAACCTGGGATAACTGGTTTTTGGGCTGGGTTTTTAACCTTTGGGGGCTCATCCCCATCCGGCGCGGCGAGGCGGATATGGAAGCCCTGCGCCGCTGCATTACCGCCCTGGAGCAGGGCTATTTCCTCGGCATGTCGCCGGAGGGAACCCGCAGCAAAAGCGGCGCATTATTGCGGGCGCACGGCGGAATTTCGCTGCTTGCACTCAAGAGCGGCGCACCCCTGCAACCGATTGGTCAATGGGGCAGCCAGGGCTTTGGCGAGAATATCAAAAAGTTCAAACGCACCCGCGTTCAAGTCAAGGTGGGGAGCGCCTTCTACCTCGACACAAAGGGGCAAAGGGTAACAAAAAAAATCCGCCAACAGATGGCGGATGAGATGATGTACCAATTGGCAAAACTCCTGCCGGAAGAACTGAGGGGAGAGTACGCCGACCTGGAAAACGCAACCGAAACCTACCTCCGCTTCGTGGAGACACCCCCTGCTGAAAATCAGCCGCCGAGTGAAAACCAGTAGACATTCGTTTGCCAGGGGGTAAAGCCCATTTTGCGATACAGGGCGTTTGCCGCCTCACGGCGCGGATTGCATGTGAGCGAAACGCCCTTTAGACCCATCTCCCTTGCCGTTTCCAGCAAAATTTTCACCAACGCCTCGCCAACCCCCTGCCCGCGTGCCGATTCGTCTACAATCACATCTTCAATGTGAGCGTGTAAACCGCTGGGGGTGCGAAAAACACCTAAACAAGCCGAGCCAATGATTTCACCGCCCGGCTGCCTGCGGGCAATGAAGAGTCGGCTGGGGGATTGCAGCAAGGCTTGCAAATCCGCTGCGCCCAGGGTAGGCGATTGAGTCAGTTGCGGCATGAGGCGGCCGAAAGCGGAGAGAATTTCGGGGGTGGGGGAGGTAACGGGTTCAAGGTGCATGAGAAAAGTCAAAGCGTCACTTGCGCTGATATACCGGATAGCCATCTATTGTTTGGAGAAAGGTGTAATGGCTGGAGATGTACTCCAACGTCTGCTGGAGGTTGTGCGGCAGGGTTTGCCACAATTTGCCAGATTTCTGCTGTTCCCGGCGAATATCTGGGTTAAGGGAGGGGACGAGGTCTTGATTCATCAGCGCGGCATCTACAATCAGCGTGGGGGGGTGAGTCGTCAGGTCGGCATAGAATTGGTCAGACATGGTGCGTCCGTAGGGAATATCCAACACTAACGGGTAAAAAAGATAACGAGATACGGCCTCGCGGCGGGAAAGAAAATTGATGGCAACCCGGGTTCCCCAGACCAGCAAACGGTCTTGAGGGGCGGTATGCTGGCGAATGTAGGCGGCGAGGGGACTATCGGCTTCGATGCCTTTGGAACGCTCTGTCAGAAGGCGGGTGGCGGTTTGGGCATACTCGGCATGGAAATCCGGGACTGCTCCGGCGACAAGCGCAAGGGCGAGGAGGGCAACCAGAAACGGAGAAAAGGCAGTCGGGCGGTTTGGCTGCGGAGGGGAAAACGCCAAAGAGGCAAGACTCAGGAGAGGGGCAGCCAGGAATCCTAAAGAAAGCATCCACGGAATGTAGTAATGCGAGTATCCCAAGCCGGAGAGGCTGCTGAGAAAGACTTCCAAAGGCAGGAGGAGCAGAAGGAAGGCTCGCCAGGGGTCGAATTGGCGGGTTTGAATTTGTTCGTTGATTTGGTAAAGGTAGCCGAGCAGTAAAAGCCCGGCGGGAGCGCCGAGGCGTTGGATGCCACTGAGGAAGGTTGCCAGGTAGGGGTCGGGTTGGCTGCTGACGGAGAGGGCGTACAGAATGGAGGCATGGAACATCTCGGCGAAGTTGCCTTGCGCCACAAAGTATAGGCTTACCCCGCCCAGTGTCAGGAGTACCGCCAAACCAGACCAAGCCAGTCGCCAGGCAAGGGTGCGAAAGTCTTTTTGAAAGAGGGCGGTAAGCCCCCAGACCAAAACCATCACCGCCTCGGCTCCGGCATTGTTGGGGCGGAAGAGAAAAGCCCCGGCAAAGCCCAAGCCCACCCCAAAGGGGGGGAGTTTTGCGCCGGGGCGTTGAAGGGATTGCCAGAACGCCCAAGCCGCTAAAAAATTGAAGGGCAGGGCGTATTCTTCTGTCAGGTTTCCGCCTTGCAGGATGGGATTGAGCGCCCAAAGCCAGGCAAGGGTGCCAAAGGTGGCGGCAAACCAACCATAACGCGGGCGCAAGGCAAGGAAGGAAAGCCAGGCGGCGCCGAACAGGGCGGTGAATTCCAGCGTCCACACGCCCCAACGGGAGCCGCGCCCCAGCCATAACCCCAAGGCATTGAGGTAAAAAATGCCGGGGGGTTTGTATTCCCACACGTCCACATAAGCGGTTGCGCCCTCCAGCAGGCGCTGCCCAAGATAAAGGTAGTAGCCGTTATCCAGGGAGGGCAGGTGCAGGAGGGGGTTCGCCTGTCGCAGTACCATCAGCACGGCGAGGGCGAGTAGGGCGAGGAGAGGGAGAAGGTTCACAGTGGACAGTATCAGTGGGTAGTGTTAGTGGATAGTCTGTAACTGACCACTGTGACTAACTACTAAATTTGGCGCGGAGGGCTTCCAGGGCGGGCATCATTTCGGCGGGGATGCGGTTGATTTTGCCGATGGCGTATGCCAGGACGACTGCTTTTGCCACGCTCTCCACCCGCTCCAGGTGGTTGAGGGCTTCCTCCAGGTCTTTGCCGACTGTGATGGCACCGTGATTGCGAATCAACACGGCGTTGTGGGCTTGAATCAGGTCCCGGATGGCTTCGGCGTTGTCTTGGGAACTGGGCAGGGCAAAGCGGGTGGTGGGGACGGGTCCCAAGCCTTCCAGCACTTCCGGCAGGATGTCGGTGGGGAAGGGCAGGTCGGCTACGGTGAGGGCGATGGCGTGGGAGGGGTGGGCGTGGATGACGGCGCGAATATCCGGTCTTTGACGGTAGGCTTCCAGGTGCATGGGCGTTTCGGAGGAGATTTTGCGCTTGCGGCGCGAGTCGGCTTTGATGACTCTGCCTTGCAGGTCTATCACAAGCAGGTCGTTTACGTCCATGCGTCCTTTGCACAAGCCGGAAGGGGTGATGACAACCAGGTCTTCTCCCAGGCGGGCGGAGAGGTTGCCGTTGTTGGAAAGCAGAAGCCCCTGCTGATAGCAGAGTTTTCCGGCTTCTATCAGCGCCAGGCGCAGGTCTCTTTCGGTGGCGAGGGGGGAGAAGGAGAGAGAGTTCATGTCGGTGGGTAGTGGGTAGTTTTAGTGGGTAGTGGCAGTAGCCTGTGACTGACCACTGCCACTGACCACTGTCAGTGACCGAAGTTGTTCGCGGGCGGTGAGGTGTATCCGCAGGATGCGGCGGTCTCTGGCTGCCAGGGCTTCATAATCGCCGAGTGCCTGCGCCTGCTCCAGGGTGCCGAAGGTCATGCCCTGGGTGGGGATTTCCAGGTCGGCGGCAGAGTCGGCGGTAATTTGCAGGAACAAGCCGTTTGGCGCGCCGCCTTTGTGCAGTTGCCCAGTGGAGTGCAAGAAGCGCGGACCAAAGCCAACGGTGGTGGCGCAACCCGTCCGGGCGCGGATTTTCGTCCGCAGTTCCGTCAGGGCGGCTTCCATTGCCGGGTTACGGCGCAGATAGGCGTTGATGGCAACATAATCGCCGGGCTGCGCCTGGGCAAGGAAGGTTTCCAGAGCGGGTTGGGCTTCTCTCGCAAGGACAAATTGCCCGGCGGGGAGAGCGCCCTGGGCTTTGTATTCCGCTATTTTGGCTTTGGTGCGGTCTTTGGCATCCTGCACGTCCGGCTGGTCGAAGGCGTTTACGCCGAGGGCGGCGCAGGCGACAGCGGTAGCAAATTCCCAGCGATAGAATTCGGCTGCCAGGTCATATGGGTCAGATACGGGGAAAACCACCAGGGGCTGCCCCGCCGCCGAAAGGGCATTCAGGGCTGCATCGTGGTCGCCGTTTCGGCGCAGATACACAAAAAGACGGTCGCTGCCGTAGTCCGCTTCAGCGCCGAGGGGTTCCAAATCTACCGGCACAACCCCCACCCCCTGCTTGCCCGTCGATTCGGCGATGAGTTGCTCCATCCAGGAGCCGATGGATTCCAAACCAGGGTCGGCGAGGATGGTCAGTTTATCGCGCCCGGCTTGGGCAGCCTGCGCCATGAGAGCGCCCAGGGTTAAGCCGGGGTTGCGCTCGGCAGGGATTTCCGGCAGGCATTGCTCAGACATCCACGCGGCGCGGGCGAGGAAGACTTGGGGGTCTATGCCCATCAGCGCCGCCGGGACAAGCCCGAAGGCGGAAAGCGCCGAATAACGCCCGCCTACATGCGGGTCGGCGGTGAAGATTTTGCGGAATCCGCGCTCTTGGGCGAGTTTTTGCAGGGAAGTGCCGGGGTCGGTGATGGCGACAAAGTGCGAGCCATCGCCGCCGGTTTGCGCCCAGCAGAACTCCAGCATGGCGCTGACTTCGGCGGTGCCGCCGGATTTGGACGAGACAATGTAGAGGGTCTCTTGCGGGGGGAATTGCGCGGCGGTTTCGGCAACCTGCATGGGGTCGGTAGAATCGAGAATGGCGAAGCGCATTTGCCCCTGCGAGGCAGGTTCGGAGGCGAACCCGCGGGACATGACCTCCGGCGCGAGGGAGGAGCCGCCCATGCCCAACAGTAAAACCCTCTGAAAACCAGCGGCGCGAACTTCGGCAGCGAAGGCTTGGGCTTCGGGCAGCAGGGCGCGGGAGGTTTCTGGTAGGGTGAGCCAACCCAGGCGGATTTTGATTTCCGCCTGCCCGGCAGGGTCAGCCGTCCACAGGGTGGGGTCTATGTTCCAGATGCGGGCAGCGGCTTGGGCGCGGTTCAGGTCGGCAATGCGGGCGGCGGTGGGCTGCGCCAATGCTCCCAAACGGGAGACGATAAGGGCGCGGCGGTCTTCCACCGTTTGCAGCAGGGTGGTAAAGGCATCTTCAAAGGCTTTCACGCCCTCGGCTTCCAATTGGGCGGTGACGGAGTCCATGTCAATTCCGGCTTGCGCCAGGGCTTGCAGGTTTTGGCGGGCTTCTTCCAACCCGGTGAGCAGGGTTTCGGCGGCGGTTCCGTGTTCCATAAAGGCTTGCAGGGTGGCGGGGGGCACGGTGTTGACGGTGGCGGGTCCAATCAGGCTGTCCACATACAGAGTATCGGGGTATGCCGGGTTTTTGGCGCTGGTGGATGCCCACAGCGGGCGTTGCAGGTTGGCTTTAGCCATTTGCAATTTGCCAAAACGCGCCCCACCAAACACGGCGCGAAACTCTTCGTAGGCGAGTTTGGCGTTGGCAATGGCGGCTTTGCCGCGCAGAGGCGAATCGGCGGGCA
>DYNS01000176.1:0-2111 GCA_020720965.1 Anaerolinea sp.
CAGGGGGCACAGAGTCAATGCAATGACAATAAAGCCTTTGTGTCCTTTGTATTTAATTTTCAACTATAATGTCCCCCTACGAATTGGAGATTCCATGAAACGCCTTATCCTTTTTACCCTATTCACTTCCTTCCTCCTCGCTGCCTGCGGGAGCTCCTCCGCGACTGGACCTGAAAAAACCGTTGAAGCCTACCTGAACGCCCTCAACGAAAAAGATTCGACCCGTCTCTCCACCCTATCCTGCGCGGACTGGGAACCCACTGCCCTCATGGAACTGGACTCCTTCCAATCCGTCAGCACCACTCTGGAGGGCTTAACCTGCCAGCAAACCGAAACCCTGCCAGACGGCAGCGTCCTGGTCGCCTGCCAGGGCAAAATTATCGCCAGTTACAGCGGCGAACTGCAAGAATTTGACCTCGCTGCCCGCCAATACGTGGCGGAAAACTCCACCGGGGAATGGCTGGTATGCGGAACAAAATAAGCAGCCCCCTCTCCGAAGAAAACCGCTGGGCGCTCGTCATCGCCCTCGTGCTCATCCTGCTCACCATCCTCTCCAGCAACGATGCCCCTCTGTGGATTTATCAGGGCTTCTAACCGCCCATGACCCTGCCGCACCTCGCCGTTGGAACCATCGTCAGCCTGCTTGCCACCTTCTTCCTGCGAGGGAAGTTGCGTGGCTTTTTCTTGCTCACCTTTAGCGTGCTGGCAGTGTACGCCCTGCAACCCGCCCTACCCATCCGCTACCTCGATTTTTGGCTGCCGACTGCCACCCTGGGGCTGACCCTGCTGGGGTGGGTTGCCATTACCCCGCGAGAAAACCTGTTCGCCCGCCCCAACCTGCTCGCCGCCGCGTGGATGTTCACCCTGGCAGCGGCGCTGACCCTCACCCGCTACCTGACAATCCCCCTCCCCCTCACCGCCTCCCCGCCGCCTGGCGCAGAAAAAGCCCTGTTTGGGCTGGCAACCCTGGCGGCGGGGGCTTTCCTGTTGGGCTACGCACCCAAGCGGACGGCACAAAGGCTGGGGCTGGGGAGCCTGCTTGGGCTGCTGATTCTGCTCAAGTCGCCGCAGGCTAGCCTGTGGGTGGCGCAGGCGCTGAGGGCGCTGAATGCTCAGGATGTGGCATCTGCTTCCGGGTTCGACATCCGCTGGATTGGCTTTTCCTACATCGCCTTCCGTCTTATTCACACCCTGCAAGATACCCAAAAGGGAAGGGGCGCGGCGGTTTCGCTGGCAGAGTACGTGACTTTTGTATTCTTCTTCCCCACCCTCACCGCCGGACCCATTGACCGGTTGGAGCGTTTTGCCAAAGATTTACGCGCCCCCCTGCCGCCCGATTGGGATTTTGTCATCCAACGGATGACCCTGGGGCTGCTGAAGAAATTTATACTGGCAGATAGCCTGGCGCTGATGGCGCTGAATCCGCAAAACGCCGCGCAGGTGACTTCTGCGCCCTGGGCTTGGGTACTGCTCTATGGCTATGCGCTGCAAATTTACCTCGACTTTAGCGGCTACACCGACCTGGCTTTGGCGTTGGCGCGGCTGGCGGGGGTTGCCCTGCCAGAGAATTTTAACCAGCCCTACGCCAAGCCCAACCTGACCCTTTTTTGGAACAACTGGCACATGAGCCTTACGCAATGGTTCCGCGCCTACACGTTTAACCCGCTCACCCGCACTTTACGCGCCACAGCCTTGCCCGCCTGGGGCATTATTTTGCTTACGCAGTTGGCGACCATGACCCTGATTGGTTTGTGGCACGGGGTGACGCTAAATTTTGTGGTGTGGGGCTTATGGCACGGGCTGGGCTTGTTCCTGCATAACCGCTGGCAGGATACGTTTCGGGGGCGGGTAAACGCCTGGGCGCAAACCCCTGCCCGTCAGCGGTTCGCGGCTTGGGGCGGCGCGGCGCTCACCTTTCAGTTTGTAAGCCTCGGCTGGGTCTGGTTCGCCCTCCCCACCCCGCAGATGGCGCTATCCTTTTTCAAAACGCTGGTCGGCGGGTAGTTTTAGTGGGTAGTTTCACTCTCCACTGACACTGTCCACTGACACTCCTCACTGACACTATAAAAATGCCTCGTTCCCTCCTCAAAGGTCTCACCCTCGCCCTGCTG
>DYNS01000176.1:2211-6596 GCA_020720965.1 Anaerolinea sp.
GCTGGAGCAGTTTTAGCCTGTATAACCGCGTCTTCCCCGGCAGAACGCGGCTGCCCTTTGGCGAAAACCCGGCGCAAGCCTATAACCTGAGCCTTTCCGACCTGCCTGCCATGTTCGCCTCACACGAAGCAGCAAGCCCCAAAGCCGGGGATGAATACCGAGTCTTCCTCATTGGCGACTCTTCGGTATGGGGAACCCTGCTTCGCCCACAAGAAACCCTCAGCGGACAACTCAACGCCCTGCAAGTAAACCTCTGCGGAAAAACCGCCCGCTTTTACAACCTGGGCTACCCCACTATCTCCGTCTTAAAAGACCTGCTGATTTTGGATTACGCCACCCGCTACGAGCCGGATGCCATCCTCTGGCTGACCACGCTGCAAGCGCTGCCCCTGGAAAAGCAAAGCCAGAACCCTCTGCTTGCCGAGAACCCCCAAACAGTCTCCAGGCTGATGGAACGCTACGCCCTGCCCCTTGCCGCGCCGCCCCTTCCTGGCTACGCGCAGCGCACTCTCTTTATGCAACGCCGCGCCCTGGCGGATGTGGTGCGGTTGCAACTGTATGGGGTTGCCTGGTCGGCAACCGGCATAGACCAGGTGTACCCCGCCGAATATCCCGCCCCGCAAAATGACTTTTTGCCAAACGCCGAAGCATTCCATAACCTTTCGGCGCCTCTGGCAGCCGAATCGCTCGCCTACCCGGTTCTGCAAGCCGGTTTGCTCCGCAGCCCCGCCCCGGTTTTGCTGATAAACGAACCGATGTTTTTGAGCGATGGAGAAAACAGCCAAACCCGGTATAATTTCTTTTACCCGCGTTGGGCGTATGACGATTATCGCGCCCAAATGCAGGCGCAAGCCTCCGCCTACGGGTGGAACTACCTCGACCTGTGGGACTTGCTCCCCCAAGAAGAATTTACCAACAGCGCCATTCACCTCAGCCCGGCAGGCGAACTCGCCCTGGCGCAGCGTATTCTGCCGCACCTTCCTTCCCTCTGCACCCCCAAGGAGAAACCATGACCACCGAAATAATCCCCACCCTTGCCGCCTTCATTACCAAAAACATCCTTAAGCAGCCCAATCGCGTTTTGGGCGCGGAGGAGAAATTGATTTCCACCGGGCTGATTGATTCTTTTAGCCTGGTGGACTTGGGCATGTTCGTAGAAGAAACCTTCGGCGTGCGAATTGACGACACCGAACTGAACGCCGAAACCTTCGATACCCTTGCCCAACTAACGGCGCTGATTGAGAGCCGGAGATAGTATCCGCCGATAGTCTCGGTATTTCACATTCATCACTCCCAATTCACACTTCCCCATGTCACTTTCTCACCTTTTACGTCAGCAAGCGCAGGCACACAGCCAAAAACCTGCCATCATCCTTCAGCGCGCCGGACAGGAAGACCTGCCCCTCACCTATCAACAATTGCTGGAGGGGTCGGCACGGTACTCTTATGCCTACGCGCAAGCGGGCATTGCCCCCGGCGAGGTGGTCATTCTGATTTTGCAACACGGCGAAGACCTGGTCTATGCTTTTTGGGGTGCCATTCTCAGCGGGCAGGTTCCCTCCATCATGCCCTTCCTCACCGAGAAACTCGCCCCAGAGCGTTACCGCGCCGACCTGGCTGCCCTGGCAAAAGTGACTCAGCCCGCCGCCATTGTGACCTACCCAGAGTTTGAAGGGGAGATTCGCGCCGCTTTAACGGCGGGCAGTTCTGTGCGGGAGGTCATCCTCACCAGCCAGGTCCCCGCTCAGGCGCAAATCCCTGCCGCCGGGGCGCAAAATCCCGAATCCATCTGCCTGCTGCAACATTCCTCTGGCACAACCGGCTTGCAAAAAGGGGTGGCGCTTTCGCATCAGGCAGTTCTCAGCCAGTTGAACGCCTACGGCGAGGCAATTGGCTTAAAAGAGCAGGATGTCCTCGTCTCCTGGCTGCCGCTGTATCACGACATGGGGCTGATTGCCGGTTTTCTCATGCCCATTCTGAGCGGAATTACCCTGGTGCTGCTTTCGCCTTTCGATTGGGTGCGTGCCCCCTACCGGCTTTTTCAGGCGGTGAGCCAATATGGCGGCACTCTCTCGTGGCTGCCCAACTTTGCCTACAACTTTTGCGCCCAAAAAGTGCGCGAGCGTGACCTGGCAGGGGTGGATTTATCCTCCTGGCGGCTGATAACCAACTGCTCCGAGCCGGTGAAGGCAGAAAGCCATGCCGCTTTTTACGAGCGGTTTGCCCCCTACGGGCTGCGCCAAACCGCGCTGGCTTGCAGTTACGCCATGGCGGAAAATGTCTTTGGCGTAACGCAAACTCCTTTGCAGTCTCTGCCTGTGACAGATGAGATTGACCGCGAAGCCTACATCACCGCCCGCCAAGCCCAGCCCCCGCGTGAGGGACACCCCACAACCCGAATGATGTCTTCCGGGCGAGCGCTGCCAAATGTGCGCCTGCGGATTGTGGACGAAAACGGCACCGACCTGCCAGACCGGACGATTGGCGAGATTGCCCTGCAAAGCGATTGTGTGCTCACCGGCTACTACAACCGCCCCGATGCCACCGCCGCCGCCCTGCGGGAGGGCTGGTACTTTACCGGGGATTATGGCTACACCCTCAACGGCGAGGTGTTCGTTGCCGGACGAAAAAAGGATATGCTCATCATCGGCGGCAAGAACGTGTACCCGCAAGACCTGGAAGCCCTCGCCTACGAAGTGCCGGGGATTCACGCCGGGCGGGCGGTCGCCTTCGGAATCGAAGACCCGGATTCTGGCACCGAAGCAGCCGTAATGGTGGCGGAAGTGAACACCGAAGACGCAGAAGAACGTCAACGCATTGCGGATGCGCTGCGGCGGCACATCACCCAAAATTCGGCGGTTGCCCTGCGCCATGTTCACCTGGTGGACGCAAAATGGATTGTAAAGACCTCCAGCGGCAAAACTGCCCGCTCTGCCAACCGCGAAAAGTTCTTGCGAGAAATAGGTTGACGCTCCGAACATTTGTGCTATACTTTTCCGCACTTTAATATTTACCCCCAACAACTGGAGCACCCTCATGGCGCGTAAATCGCAACAACAGCAACAAGAACTACCCCCCGCCCGTCAATTGGACGATGCCCGCAAAGCCGTCCTCGACAAAGCCGTAGGCGACATCATCAAACGCTACGGAGACGGTTCCATCATGCGCCTGGGAGAAGCCCACAGCATGGTCGTAGATGCCATCCCTACCGGCTCCCTCTCCCTGGATATTGCCCTCGGCGTTGGCGGCATACCCCGCGGACGCATTACCGAAATCTACGGACCGGAATCCTCCGGTAAAACCACCATCTGCCAGCACCTGGTCGCCGAATCGCAAAAAATGGGCGGAACCGCCGCCTACATCGACATGGAACACGCCCTGGACCCGGCATACGCTGCCAAATGCGGGGTGGATATAAATAACCTGCTCGTCTCCCAACCCGACACCGGCGAACAAGCCCTGGAAATCGCCGACACCCTGGTACGCTCCGGTGCCATAGACCTCGTAGTCGTAGACTCAGTCGCCGCCCTCGTCCCCCGCTCCGAACTGGAAGGCGACATGGGAGACGCCACCATGGGCGTCCAAGCCCGCCTGATGAGCCAAGCCCTGCGAAAACTCTCCGGCGCCATCAACCAGACCAAAACCTCGGTCGTCTTCACCAACCAACTCCGCCAAAAAATCGGGGTCATGTTCGGCAACCCGGAAACCACAACCGGCGGGCAGGCGCTCAAATTCTACGCCACCGTCCGTCTGGACGTGCGCCGCATCCAATCCATCAAAGTCGGAGAAGAAGTCATCGGCAACCGCACCCGCGTCCGGGTCGTAAAAAACAAAGTCGCGCCCCCCTTCCGCACCGCCGAATTCGACATCATGTTCAATGAAGGCATCTCCAAAGTGGGTGACATGCTGGATTTGGCAACCAAGTTGGAAGTGGTACAAAAACGTGGGGCATTCTTCTCCTACGGAGACATCCGCCTGGCACAAGGGCGCGAAAACGCTAAAGAATACCTGCGCCAAAACCCGGAACTGGCAAACGAAATCGAAGCCGTCATCCGCCAAAAAGCCCTCGGCGGCGAGCTTGTCCTGCCCATCGACTCTGGCGATGGCGGAGACGGGCTTTCGGACGAATAAACCAACCCAGGCATCCCTCCATCATGTTGAACAAGATACGCAACACCTTTTGGCTCTTAAGCGGGGGGTGTTGCGTATTTTTATTGCTCCTCAACGCCTGCCCCCCCCGCGCCACCCCCCCCCTCTTCATCCCCCCCAGCCCTGCGGCTGCCACCTCCAACCCCTCCGCAGCCTCAGAAGAAGCGCCCCTGCCCACCCCCACCGCCATTCTCCTGCGGATGGAAACCCGTACCCCTGCGCCCCGCCAAACCCAC
>DYNS01000499.1 GCA_020720965.1 Anaerolinea sp.
TTCAATGCGCAATAACTGGTTGTATTTCGCAACCCGGTCCGAGCGGGCAGGAGCGCCGGTCTTAATCTGTCCCATATTCAGGGCAACCGCCAGGTCGGCGATGGTGCTGTCTTCGGTTTCGCCGGAGCGATGCGAGGTGACGGCGCGCCAGCCGTTGCGGTGACAGGCTTCCACGGCTTCGATGGTTTCCGTCAGCGTGCCAATCTGATTCAGTTTGACGAGCAGGGCGTTGGCGGCGTTTTCCTTAATCGCCCGGCGCACCCGCTGCGGGTTGGTGACGAGCAGGTCATCGCCCACAATTTGCAGTTTACTGCCCAGTTCTTTCACCATCAACTGCCAGGATTCCCAATCGTCCTGCGCCAAACCGTCTTCAATGGAAACAATGGGGTATTGCTCCACCCAGGACTTCCAGAACTCTACCATCTGCACCCCGGTCAGTTTTTTGCCTTCCTTGCGCAGGTTGTAGGTTTTGGTTTCTTCGTCATACAGTTCGGAGGCGGCGGGGTCGAGGGCGATGGCGACCTGTTCGCCGCGCCCGGCTTTGAAACCGGCTTTTTCAATGGCTTCCAGGATGACTTCCACCGCTTCGCTGTTGGCTTTCAGCGCCGGGGCATAGCCTCCCTCGTCACCAACCAGGGTGATGTAGCCTTTGGATTTGAGGACACTCTTCAGCGCGTGATAAATCTCCGCGCCCCAGCGCAGCCCCTCCGCAAAGGTGGGAGCGCCAAAAGGCATCACCATAAATTCCTGGGCATCCGTGCTTTGCCAGGCGGTATGCGCCCCGCCGTTGAGGATGTTCATCATCGGCACGGGCAGCACATGGGCATACACCCCGCCGATATAGCGGTAGAGCGGCATTCCAACCGAGTTGGCGGCGGCTTTGGCAATTGCCAGCGAAACGCCCAAGGTGGCGTTTGCGCCCAATTTGGCTTTGTTGGGGGTTCCATCCAGGTCTAACAGTTCCGCATCAATGGCTTTTTGTTCGGTCGCGTCCCAGCCGTAGAGGGCATCTGCAACGGTTTCGTTCACATTTTCCACAGCCTGGCTTACGCCTTTGCCCAGGTAACGACCCTTGTCGCCGTCACGCAGTTCCAGGGCTTCGTGAATACCGGTCGATGCGCCAGAGGGAACTGCGGCGCGCCCCCAGGAACCATCTGCCAGAACGACTTCCACTTCCACAGTGGGGTTGCCGCGAGAATCCAGGATTTCTAACGCGGAAATACTTTCAATTGTGCTATCCATTTTGTAAACTCCTTCTCTTGTAAGAACTTTGGGATGTGGGCAGGGTTTTGTTAACGAGACTGCCCAATATTGGTTGGGTACACAGCCGCCCAAGTATAATCCTAAAAAACCCCGAAAATGTACAAAATTCAGCCTCTGCAAAGATTAAAACGCGGAGAAGCGCGGAAGGAATCCCCATGAAAAAACTGGAATTACCCTCAGTGGACCCGCGTCCAAACATTCACTTTCCCCTGTACGAAACCTGGGTTCATCGCCTTGTCGTTTGGTTGGCGCGGCATCTGCTGCCTTTGTTTGCCGAGATGCGCGTAACCGGGCTGGAGCATTTTCCGCGCAGCGGGGCGGCGGTTGTTGCCAGTAATCACCTGGTGACTTTTGACGTGTTCCCCTTGCAGTTGGCGTTGCCTCGCCTGGTCTTTTTTATGGGAAAGGCGGAATTGTTTCAGGTTCCCGGCTTGTACTGGGTTTTTCGGCAGTTGGGCGGGTTTCCGGTCTATCGCGGCGAGAGGGATACCTGGGCGCTGGAACACGCCCGCCGCATCC
>DYNS01000500.1 GCA_020720965.1 Anaerolinea sp.
CCGGAACCAGACCCGGAACCGGAGCCAGAACCAGACCCCGAACCGGAACCCGGAACCGGGCGCATGTACCGATGCACCGCCAGTTCCCTCCGCATCCGCAAGGGACCCTCCACCGCCTACGAAGTCATCGGCTCCCTGAACCTTAACGAAGTTGTGGAAGAAATTGCCGCCAACGCTGACCGAACCTGGCTCAAAATTCGCCGCCAGGACGACCTGGACGGTTGGTGCGCCGCCCAATACCTGCTGGAGATTGTGACCCCGCCCGAAGACCCGGAACCCCCGGAAAGTGAATTTCCCTGGTATCAGGTTACAGCCTCCTCCCTCATGGTGCGCTCCGCGCCCAGCGCCAGCGCCGGGGTAGTGGGCAACCTCATCAAAGACGATACGGTGCTATCTATCAGCGCTGCCCAAAGTGGTTGGGCGCAAATTAAACGCGCCGATGGCTTAACCGGTTGGTGTTCGCTGTCTTTCCTCAAAGACATAGGCAAAGTTCAGCCCAGTACCGTGCGCCAGCGCATTTTCAACGGGGTCATGTACTTCCGCAAGACCGTCACCGCCCCGCGCCCCTACATTGTACACACTCTCGCCATCAGCCTTAACGCCGCCAAGTTTTATCAAATTGTCACCCCCGCCAGCAACCCGGAAGGGACAATGTGCTCCCGCACTGTCTCCCGCTTCCTTTCGGAATTTGGCGTTCACATGGCAATCAACGGGGATGGTTTTACCTACCCCGCCGCCCCAGAAGGAACCTGCCCTGCCGGTAGCGACCTTCTAAAACCCAACGGTTACGCCGCCTCACGCGGGACAATTTACAACACTGTGCCGCGAGACACTCTTTACATCAACAGCAGCGGAGAGTTTACGGTAGGCAAGCCCAAAGGCAAAGTGTATAACGCCGTCTCCGGCGACCGCATTGTGCTTACCGGCGGCAAAAAAGTGACCGACCTCGCCGTTGGCGTGCCAGCCCCGCGCACCGCCGTTGGCATTACCAAAAACGGACTCGGCATTATCCTCATGGTCGTCGATGGTCGCCAACCCGGTTACAGCGAGGGCGTAACCCTGCACGAAGTGGCAGACCTGCTCGTCTCTTTTGGAGCGCATGACGGAATCAACATGGATGGCGGCGGCTCCTCTGCCCTGGTTGTGCGCGGCGCGGATGGCTCTGCCGTTTTGCTCAACCGCCCCATCGAAGACAACGTCCCCGGCAAGGAACGCGCCGTAGCCAATCACCTTGGCATCTTCATCAAAAACTAACCGAACCTCCTCCGCCTTTGCCCCGCCTCCCTGTGACCTAGTCACGGGGAGGCATTTTTTTCATCCTTGACTCTCCTCCCCCTTTCAGGTATCATCTCCCTACCGACCGTTCGGTAGGAAAAACAATGACAAGAGACGATATTCTCCAATCCGCAGCACAGGTTTTTCGGCAAAAGGGCTTTCACGGTGCCTCCATGGCAGATATATCCGAAGCCGTCAGCCTGAAGAAAGCCAGCCTGTACCATCACTTTGGCAGCAAGCAAGAGATTTTGCTGGAACTGCTAAACCAGGCTTTAAGCATGGTCACGGAGCAGTTTTCTCTGGTGACAAGCGACCCCCAAATGCCCGCCGATGCCAAACTGCGCCAGGCAATGCGAAATTACCTGCAAACCCTCAGCAGCCAGGGAGATTTAGTCTCCGTTCTGCTTTTGGAATACCGCTCTCTCGAAGAAGAATACTACGCCCGTCACATTCCCAACCGCGATAGGTTTGAGCAAATGTGGCGGGATTTGATTCTGCAAGGGGTGG
>DYNS01000501.1 GCA_020720965.1 Anaerolinea sp.
CCCCTGCCCCCATCAACACCAGTGGAAACCCCACCCCCACCGCTCTGGCAGAAATCACCTTCACCGCCACCTTGCCCGCCCCCCTCGCCCCCGGCGAAACCGTCTCCCTTGGCGTGTTGGACGAAGTGACCGGTTTGGGCTTGAACCCTACCATCTACCCCATGAGCGCAGTCGATTCGCTCCACTACACCCTTAAACTGCCCGTGCCTCTCAATAGCGTTGTGAAATACCGTTACTACCGCAGCGGAACAGTCACCGTTATAGAAGATAACGCCGCAAATAGTCCCATCCGTTACCGCCTCTTCCACGCCACCGGTCCCGCTCTCAGCCAGGACACCATCGCCTCCTGGACAGATACCGCCTCCAACCTGGCAACCGGCAACCTCGTCGGGGTCATTACAGACGCTGCCTCCGGTTTGCCTTTGCCCAACATCCTTGTCACGGCGGGCGGAGTAACCTCTTGGACGGATTCTCTTGGTCAGTACGTCCTGCAATCCCTGCCCGGCGGGGTACATACCCTGGTCGCCTACGCCCCGGATGGCATGTACGCCACCTTTCAGCAGGGCGCAACCATTCAGCCGGGGTTAACCACCAGCGCCTCGGCGGCTCTTCAGCCTGCCCGCACCGTGCAAGTGACCTTCATCGTCTCCACTCCCAACGATACCGTTTCTGGCGCGCCGGTGCGTCTGGCAGGCAACCTGCTGACTTTGGGCAACACCTTTGCAGACCTGAGCGGCGGCATGAGCCTTGTCGCCACCCGGATGCCCACCCTCACCCCGCTGGATAATGGTCGCCAAACCCTTACCCTGCGTCTGCCTATCGGCGCGGACTTGCGCTACAAATACAGCCTGGGAGATGGCTTTTGGAACGCCGAACATGCTTCCGATGGCGCTTTTGTCCTTCGCCAACTCATCGTCCCCGCTCAAGACATCACCATTGAAGACACTGTCCTCACCTGGGCTTCCGGTCCCTCCGCCCCCATCCTGTTTGAAGTGAACGTGCCGCAAAACACCCCCCTCGGAGAAAACGTATCCATTCAATTCAACCCCTACGGCTGGACAGAACCCATCCCCATGTGGTCCTTGGGCGGCAACCGCTGGGTTTATAAACTGTATAGCCCCCTCAACATGCTCGGCGCATTCCGCTACCGCTACTGCCGCAATGACCAATGCGGCGCAGCAGATGACGCTCAGACCGCCGGAAGCCAGGCAAATAGCCGCTCCGTCAGCACCAGCCTCACCGGCGAACACCTGCAAGATACCGTTCAAGCCTGGGCTTGGCTGCCAGAGACCGAGCCGGGAACCCTGGTTGCCGTTCCAGTCAACGATAAGGGCAGCGGGTTTTGGTCCGGGGTGGAATACTCCCCCAACTATCATCCCAACTGGCAAGCCAGCCTGCCTTTTTCCATGCAGAACGTCCAATCTCTGGGCGCAAACACCCTTGTTCTCACCCCCACCTGGACGGCGGTTTCCTACTCGCCTCTTGTCTTTTCCCCCACCCCCGGCGCCGACCCGCTCTGGGCGGATACTTTGCAAGCCGTGCAGTACACCCGCGCCCAAAACCTCAACGCCGTTCTGTTTGCCTCGCCGCGCTTGCAGCCATCCACCCCCGATTTTTGGCTCGCCGCGCCCCGCTCGGTGGATTGGTGGAATACCTGGTTTGACCGTTACCGCGCCTTTGCCCTCTATCACGCCGACCTGGCGACTCAATCCGGGGCGCAGGCGCTTATTTTGGGCGGCGATGCGGTTTTGCCCTCCCTCCCCGGCGGCAGTCTGG
>DYNS01000177.1 GCA_020720965.1 Anaerolinea sp.
CGTGCGCTGGCTGGTGCTGCTCGAATTTTCTGACCTCATGCTGGATGTGCTGCTCTCCTGGGGAACCAACCGCTTCACCTACGTTTTGGTCAACATCCCGCCCCCGCCCTCCGCTTCCAATTACTCCTTCTCCGCCCTGGCGCGGGTTGCCCTGCTCATTCTCACCAGTTACAGCACCGCCCCTCTGCGCCTGGCGAGTTGGGTCGGTTTTCTCATGACTCTCTTCGGCTTGGGCGTTTTTGTTTATGTTCTTTACGTTTACTTTGCCCTGGGCAGCCTACCCGGTTTCCCCTTCCTCGCCTCCATCATCTCCCTCTTTAGCGGAACTCAACTGCTCATCCTCGGCATCATTGGCGAATACCTCGCCCGCATGTTCGAGCGCTCCATGGACCGCCCGCCCTACGTCATCCAAACCCAAACCCCATGAAAGTCGTCATCCTTCAGCCCTCCTACCTGCCCTGGCGCGGCTACTTCGACCAGATTCGCCGTGCCGACCTCTTCATCTTTTACGATGATGTGCAATACGACAAACACGGCTGGCGCAACCGCAACCAGATTAAGACCGCACAGGGCAAACAATGGCTCACCATCCCCGTACACAGCGGCGGGGCAACCCAGGGGCTGCTGATTAAAGATGTCGAAATGGACTTTTCCAAACCCTGGGCGCAGAATCACCTCAAAGCCTTGCGCATGTCCTACGCCAAAGCGCCCTTTTTTGCCTCTTACGCCGCGCTACTGCAACCCTTTTACCAACAGCCCCCACCCCTTCTGGCAGATTTCACCATTCCCCTTACCGAGGCGCTTGCCCGTCAGATGGGCATTCTCCACACCCAATTCCTGCGCTCCTCCCAAATTCCCGGCATCACCGGCGAAAAAACCGCCCGCCTCCTCCAAATTTTGCAGGCAGTCGGCGCAGACCACTACCTCAGCGGACCCTCCGCCAAAGAGTACATCCAATCGGAACTTTTCCGGCAGGCGGGCATTGCCCTGGAATACATAGATTACAATTATTTGCCCTACCCTCAACTCCACCCGCCCTACGACCCCTACGTCAGCATTCTCGACCTGCTCTTTATGACCGGTCCCGATGCGCCCGGCTACCTCCTCCCCCCCAGCAAAGGTGACGATGACTCTCCAGCAGACCATTCAGCAAGTGAACCAATACTTTAGCCAAAAACTGCAAACGCACGGCGCAACCCCCAAAGGGGTGGATTACAACGGCGAAGAAGCCCAACGCCTGCGCTTTGAGCAGTTGATTAAGGTCATCAATCCCTCCCCCCCCTTTTCGGTTATAGATTACGGGTGCGGCTATGGGGCAATCTTCCCCTTTTTGCAAGAAAAATACCCCCAATTGGAATACTACGGCATAGACCGCCTGGAGGCGATGGCGCAAGCCGGGCGCGAAACCTTTGGCGGCTTCCCCAATGCCCACTTCACCAGTCAGGAAGCCGACCTGTCCCCGGCAGATTACCTCCTCGCCGGAGCCATCTTCAACAACAAATTTGAAGCATCCGATGAAGAATGGCAGGGCTATGCCGTTGAAACCCTGCACCGCATGAATGCCCTCTGCACCAAAGGCTTCTCCTTCAACATGCTCACCCTATACTCCGATGAAGACCGCATGGCACAACGCCCCGACCTCTTCTTTGGCAACCCTCTCTTCTTTTTTGACTACTGCAAACGCAACTTCTCCCGCAATGTTGCCCTGCTGCACGACTACGGCTTATACGACTTCACCATCCTCGTCCGCAAAGACCTATGAAACTCGCCTACGCCCCCCGCGCCTCTGCCATTCTGTATCACGCTCTCGCCTCTGCCCCGGCGGCGCGTAAGCCCATCCTCCTGCCTGCCAACATCTGCCCCATCGTACCGCTCACCTTCCTCAAAGCCGGGGCAGAGTTTCGCTTTATAGACATTTCTCCCATCACCCTGCACATGGATTTAGACCAGGCGCATGACCTGCTAAAAACCGGCGACTACGGCGGCTTGCTCTACGCTCACACCTACGGCGAAACATCCACCCCCTCCGGCTTCTTTGCGGAGATGAAATCCATCAACCCCACCCTGCTCTTGATAGACGACCGCTGCCTCTGCCCGCCGGATGCTCTGGCGCAGGAAGAAAGCCAGGTCGATGTCACCCTCTACAGCACCGGCTACGCCAAAGTTGTAGACCTCGGCTACGGCGGTTACGCCTTTTTGGCAGACTCTTTGCCCTATCAGCCCCGCGCCCTGCCTTACGCCCCCCAAGCCCTGCAAGAGTTGGAAACCTCCTACAAAGCCGCCCTCGCGGAGCGCCCCCCAAGCCCTTACGCCTACGCCGATACCCCCTGGCTGCAAACCGAAAGCCCCCTGCCCGCCTGGGCAGATTACTACGCCGACCTTTCCGCCCGTCACGCCGAGACCATGCAGCGCCGCATGAGCCTCAACGCCCTCTACGCTGCCGCCCTGCCCGCCTCCATTCAGTTTCCTCCGCCCTATCAGTTATGGCGATTCAACATTCGGGTGGAAGACCCGGCACGGGCGCGGCAGGCTCTCCTTCGAGCCGGTTTATTCTCCAGCTCCCACTACGCCTCCCTCGCCGGAATCTTCGCCCCCGGCAGCGCCCCCCACGCCCAGGCGCTTGCCGCCAACGTCCTCAACCTGTTCAACGACCATCACTTTACCCCCCAAATGGCGCAACAGGCTTGCGAAATCCTTAACCGCGTCCTCCCACTCTAACCATGTCCCTTCGTGTAGACTTCAATCGCCCTGCCCTGATGGGCAGGGAAATGGAATACATTCAACAAGCCATCCAATCCGGGCATCTTTCTGGCGATGGCGAATTTACCCATAAATGCCATGCCCTGCTGGAGCAGGAATTGGGCGTAAAAAAAGCCCTCCTCACCACCTCCTGCACCCACGCCCTGGAGATGTCTGCCCTGCTCCTCAACATTCAACCCGGCGATGAAGTAATTGTGCCGGATTTTACCTTTGTCTCCACCATCAACGCCTTCGTCCTGCGCGGCGCCACCCCCGTCTTTGCGGATGTTCGACCCGACACCCTCAACCTGGACGAAAAGCAGCTGCCCGCCCTCCTCAGCCCCCGCACCCGCGCCATTGTGCCGGTTCACTATGCCGGGGTTGCCTGCGAGATGGATGAAATTCTGCGCCTTGCCCGCCCCCAAGAAATTGCGGTTGTGGAAGACAACGCGCACGGTTTGTTTGGCAAATACAAGGGCAGCCCCCTCGGCAGCCTGGGCGACCTCGCCGCCCAAAGCTTCCACGAGACCAAAAACTTTAGCAGCGGAGAAGGCGGCGCCCTGCTGATAAACGACCCATCCCTGGCAGCCCGCGCCGAAATTATCCGCGAGAAAGGCACCAACCGCGCCCGTTTTTTTCGCGGTCAGGTGGATAAATACACCTGGGTGGATATTGGCTCCTCCTACCTCCCCTCCGAAATCCTTGCCGCCTTTTTATACGGGCAGTTAGAGCAGCGCGTAACCATTCAGCGCCGCCGCGAGCAGCTTTGGCAAACCTACTTCAGCGCCCTGCAAGGTTGGGCAAACCGCAACAGCATTCAACTGCCCACCGTCCCCGCCCATGTGGAGCAGGCATACCACATGTTTTACTTGCTCCTGCCAGACCTGCAAACACGTCAGCGGCTGATTGCCACCCTGCGCGAGCAGGGCATTTACACCGTCTTTCACTACCTGCCCCTGCACCTTTCGGAGATGGGGCAGCGCTTCGGCGGCGCAGCCGGGCAGTTCCCCGTCACCGAATCGGTCAGCGACCGTTTGGTGCGCCTGCCTTTTCATAACGCTCTTACCCAATCCGAGCAGGAACAAGTCATCGAAAGCCTGCTGGATTTCTGTTTCTAACCCTCAGGAGACTTCCCCATGAAAAACATCCTCATCACCGGCGGCGCGGGCTTCATCGGCTCCAACTTCGTCCGTTACCTGCAAACCGCAGAACCCGACCTCCACCTCTACAACCTGGATTCTCTCACCTACGCCGGTTCGCTGGAAAACCTGAAAGACCTGCCAGACCCCTCCCTCCACACCTTTTTGCAAGGCGATATTGGCGACTCTGCCCTCGTAAACCGCATCCTGCGCGAATACGAAATAGACACCATCATCCACTTTGCCGCCGAATCGCATGTAGACCGTTCCATTTTGGGACCTGCCGCCTTTGTTCAGACCAACATCCTCGGCACTTTCACCCTGCTGGAAGCCGCCAAAAACGCTTGGGCAGGCAACTACAACGGAAAACGTTTTCACCACGTCTCCACCGATGAAGTCTTCGGCTCCCTCTCCCCCACCGACCCCGCCTTCAGCGAAACAACCCCCTACGAACCCCGCTCGCCCTACTCCGCCAGCAAAGCATCCTCAGACCATCTCGTCCGCGCCTACTTCCACACCTACGGGCTGCCCATCAGCGTGACCAACTGCTCCAACAATTACGGACCCCGTCAGTTTCCAGAAAAACTCATCCCTCTCATGGTGCTAAACGCCGTTCAGGGCAAGCCCCTGCCCATTTACGGGGACGGCAAACAGGTGCGTGATTGGCTCTACGTGGAAGACCATTGCGAAGCCATCCATCTTGTTCTAAAACAGGGCAAAGACGGCGAAACCTACAACGTAGGCGGCGGAAACCAACCCTACAACATAGACCTGGTACAAGAAATTTGCGCCATTCTGGACGAGCTTCACCCCCAGGGTAAGCCCCACGCCAACTTAATGACCCACGTTCAGGACCGCCCCGGACACGACCGCCGCTACGCCATTGACATCACAAAAATCCACGCCGAACTTGGCTGGCAGCCCCGTCACGACATCGCAAGCGGCTTACGCGCCACCGTAGAATGGTATTTGCAAAACCCGCAATGGGCGCAAGCCGTTACCGGAAAAGAAGAATACGCCAACTGGCTTAATGCCAACTACGCCAGGCGATAACCCCATGCCCCAAATTGCCCTGGTCATTCCGGTTTACAACGAAGCAGGGGTGATAGAACTCACTCACGCCAAAATTGCACAGGTTCTCAACAGCCTGCCCCACCCCTGCCGAATCTACTACGTGGATGACGGTTCCGCCGATGGAACCGCCGCCTCGCTGGAACATCTCGCCGCCCAAGACGAGCGGGTGCGGATTCTTACCCTCAGCCGGAACTTTGGACACCAGGCAGCCCTCACCGCCGGGCTGGATACCGCCGAAGGCGACATCGTCATCTCGCTGGATGGAGACGGTCAGCACCCCGCCGAAAAAATCCCGGAGATGGTCAACCTCGTTTTGCAAGGTTACGACATCGTCCAGGCGCAGCGCATGGACGAGGCAGACCGCCGACCCTCCTTCAAAAAAATCACATCGGATGCCTTCTACCGCCTCATCAACCGCATCAGCGGAACCCGCATTCAGCCCGGCGCCGCCGATTTTCGCGCCCTCTCCCGCCCGGCGCTCGAAGCCCTTAAATCCATGCCGGAATATCACCGCTTCTTGCGCGGCATGATAGCCTGGATAGGCTTCAAAAGCGTCATCCTGCCTTACCACGAAGAAAAACGCATGGCGGGCAAGTCCAAATACTCGCTTGCCAAAATGCTCCGCCTGGCATCCGATGCCGTTTTCTCCTTCTCGCTCATGCCCCTATACATCGGTCTCAGCGTGGGCGGGCTTTTCCTGCTTTTGGCGGCGGCGCAAATCTTGTACGTTCTCTTTATCTTCATTGCCAAGCCAGCCAACGTCTACATTGCCCCCGGCTGGAGTTCCCTCATGGCAGTCATGCTCATCGCCAGCGGAATCGTAATGATTCTGCTCGGCTTCATCGGCGTTTACGTTGGCTACATCTTCCAGCAGGTCAAAGGTCGCCCCGTCTACCTGCTAAAAAACCAACCCAAACAGGAAAAAGCATGATTCCCGGCTTGGACGGCTTGCGGGCAATTGCCTTTCTGCTCGTATTTTTGCACCACACCGACTACACCTACTTTGGCTGGACGGGGGTTCTGCTCTTCTTTGTCCTTTCCGGCTTTCTCATCACCGGCATCCTGCTGAAGATGAAGGAAAGCCTGCCCTCTCTGGGAACTTACCTGGCAAAATTTTATGGGCGGCGTTCCCTGCGGATTTTCCCCCTCTATTACTTTTACCTGGCTCTCTTTGCCGTTCTCACCTCGGCTTTGGCGGCGGCGCAGGTGTACCCCGGTTACATGCAAAAATTTTGGGCGCATTTCCCGCACGCCTTCTTTTACCTGTACGACTTTTTTTATGCCAGTCCCTCCTTTGAGCATTACAAACTGCTAGACCACTTCTGGTCTCTCTCGGTGGAAGAGCAGTTTTACCTGGTTTGGCCCCTCCTCCTCTGGTTCACCCCCCGCCGACATCTCAAAACTCTCTTTCTGGCGGGAATTTTCGCCGCGCCCCTCTTCCGCCTGGGGCTTACTTACCTTATTCAGACCGGAAACCTGCCTTTTTTCAACGCTTACGCCCCGGCTGCCCTCTACCCCCTGCCCTTCTCACACATAGACGCTTTCGCCATGGGCGCTTACCTCTCGCAATATCGCCCGCCCCGCCCGCGCCTGCAAT
>DYNS01000502.1 GCA_020720965.1 Anaerolinea sp.
AGCCGTTCTGGTGATGGATATGTCCGGCTTCTCCCGCCTGACTCAAAAATACGGCATTGTTCATTACCTCTCCATGGTCCAGCGAATGCAGGCAACCTCCCTGCCGATTGTGGAAAACCTGGGCGGGAAGGTCGTAAAATTTGAAGCCGATAACTGCTTCGCCATGTTCGAGCAGACCCTCGCCGCTGTCCGCGCCGCCATCCGTCTCAACACCGCCTTCGATGCCATCAACCGCTTCAGCGATGACCCCTTTGACATCCGGGTCGCCATCGGCATAGACGAAGGCGATGTGCTGCTGACAGACGAACCCGACTACTTCGGCGAAGCCGTAAACGCCGCCAGCAAACTGGGAGAAGACATTGCCGGACCCGGCGAAATCCTGCTGACAGAACGTGCCTTCGCCCAATTGCCCGCCCAGGCAGGCTACACCGGCGAAAGTATCGAACCGGTTTTGGGCGGGGTACGCATTAAAGCCTACAACCTGTTCTACAAAAACCCATGAGAACCCTCAAAACCATCCCCTGGCTCTACCTGCTTCTCTTTCTGCTCGCCGCCCTCCTGCGGCTAAACCTGGCATGGAAGAACCCCGAAGCCAACGACCCGCACCTGGAAGTCACCGAAATCATCCTCAACACCGGCAAACTGCCCCAAGCCCCCAACTGTTGGGAATGTTTTCAGCCCAAGTTGTACCATGCCGGGCTTGCAGCTCTCTTTAGGCTCTTTCAGGCGCAAGACCTGCCAAGCCAAACCCGGCTGGCAAACCTGGCAAGCGCATTGGCGGGGGTGGCAACCCTGGGGTTACTCTGGCAGGCGCTGGCGCGGCAAAAAAATCAGACCTGGCTGGGCTTGCTGGCATTCGCCCTCACCGCCCTCAACCCCAAACTCATCGCCATCCACGCTCAGGCAACCAACGACTCCCTCGTCATCCTCTTCTCCTCCCTGGCGCTGCTCTCCTTTGCCCGCTTTTTAGAAGAAGAAAAACCGGTCTGGTTCGGGCTGACTCTTCTCAGCGTTACCCTGGCAATTTCCAGTAAAACCAACGGAATCGTCACCTTTGGCGTTCTCCTGCTGCTGATTCTGCTCCGCATCTGGCGCAGCGCCCCCGCCCAGCGCACCCGCCAGGAAGCCTACGCCCTCGCCTACCTGGTCATCATCCCTGCCCTGCTGCTGGCAAACCCCCTCAACCAATATCTGCTCAACTTCAGGGAATACGGCTCGCCCTTCCTGCTCAACATCAGCCGCCAACCCCTGCCCGCCTGGAACACCCTCACAGAAAACACTGCCCGCCCCGGCATCCTCACCCTGCAAGACGGCTTCTTCACCTTCAAACTGCCCAGCCTGCTGCAACACCCGCGCATCGAAAACCCGGTGCAGGGCGAATACCCGGAACACCGCACCTCGCTCTGGACTCAGTTATACGGGCGGGCGCACTCCCTGCACTTTGACAACTGGCCCCTTGCCTGGTCCACCCAGGACGAGGCGCAGTTCCCCTTCCTGCGAGCCATCTACCTGCTGGCTCTCCTGCCAACCGCCCTGCTCTTGTGGGGGCTGGCGATTCTCTTGTGGCGACTCCTGCAAGATTCGCCCTCCAGCCTGCCGCAAGGGATGTGGGGGTTGGCATTGGCTGGCTACCTGGCGTTTGTGGCGTTTTACGCCCTCACCTACCGCGATTTTTCGGTGATGAAAGCCATCTTCCTCTTCCCGGCTTTGCCTGCCCTGCCCCTGGCATTTATGGCAGGGATGCAATCTCTGCCGCCTCTGGGGCAGCGCC
>DYNS01000178.1 GCA_020720965.1 Anaerolinea sp.
CCCGGCAACTGGAATTGACCGGTTTGCGGGTCGTAGGCGGCTTGGCGTACAACTTCATCGGCGGAGTGTTGTTGGATGGGGTGCAGGCTGTAGGCGGCTTGCAGGTCTGCCGAGGCGAAGGAGACGCTTTGCGGCGCGGCGTTGAGGAAGACGAGGATTTCCGCGTAGCGCGGGTCGCGCCCGGTTGTGTCTTGCAGGCGCATCACTATTAGCCCTGGGGTTTGGTCTTTGCCAGTGTTGAGGAAGGTGAGGCTTTGCTGAATCTCTTGCGCGGTTTGTAGGCGGAAGAGCGGCGAGCTTTTGCGAATTTGAAGATATTCCTGGAATACGGCGGCGCTGAAGGTGATTTCGGCTTTGGTGGCGCGTAGGGCGGGGTTTGCCAGCAGGCTGCCGAAGCTTTCCCAGCGCTCACGTCCTTCGGGGGGCAAGCCAACGCCCCAGTTGTTGCTTTCGTAAGTCCAATCCAGGCGGTTGAACCAGTCGCCGGAGTTGTAAGAGTTGCGGTCCAGCGATTTGGAGCGGAGCAGGTCGTCTCCGGCGTGGAAGAAGGGGATGCCCTGGCTGAAGGCGACTACGCTGAGGGCGAGGTTGTTCATCCGCACCCGGTCTTGCAGGGTGGCGGAGGCGGGGGCTTTGAGTTGGATGGCATCCCAGAGAGTTTCGTTGTCGTGGGCGGAGGCGTAGAGGATGTTTTCTTGCGGGTCCAGCGTGTAACCAGTGGGTGCGCCGCCGTAGAGCAGTCTTTCGCCGGGGAGGCTTTCGCCGGTGGCGCGGGTGATTTGGAATTCTTTGAGGTTGCCTGCCATGCCCAGGCGAATCCAATCGGTGTAGTTGAAGAGTTGACGTTTTTGGGCATCTTCGCGGCGGGTTTCGCTTGGGTTGGGGCTAAAGAACAGCCCGGTGGCAAAACCTTGTTCGGCGGGGTCGCCGAAGGGGTTGCCGCCGCGCACGCCATCGCGCAGACGGTCGTTGAAAACGCCAATGCCGCTGCCGCCGATGTTTTGTTGGCTGGCGTTGATTCCGCGTGCGTTTTTGGCAACTTCGCCAAAATCCCAGCCTTCGCCGTAAATGTAGATGGCTTTTCCGTCCACGCCGTCTTTTTCCAGGGTCAGACTATCCAACGCGGCGCGAACTGCCTGCATGTCTGCAAGCATGTGATGCCCCATCAGGTCAAAGCGGAAGCCATCCACCTTGTATTCTTTTGCCCAGAGCAGGATGGAATCCACCATCAGTTTTTGCATCATGGCGTGTTCGCTGGCGGTGTTGTCGCAGCAGGTGCTGCGTTCCACCGTGCCTTCGCCATTGAGGCGATGGTAGTAACCGGGGACGACTTTGTCTAGCACGGAGTTGGCGGCTTGCCCGCTGGCGTTGGTGTGGTTATAGACGACATCCATCACCACCCTTAAGCCGGAGTGGTTGAGCGCCTGCACCATCTGACGGAATTCCAGCGTCCTTGGGCTGCCCTGCGGATTGACGCTGTAACTGCCCTCCGGGGCGCTGTAGTGGAGAGGGTCATAGCCCCAGTTGAAGCCATCCGCGCCGTTGATGGCGGAGGCTGCCAGGGCTTGCTGCTCGGAGTTGGGCGGCAGGGCGGCAAGGGCGGCTTCGTCCAGGCTTTGCCAGGTGCTTTTGTCTTCGTTGACGCTGGCGATGTCGAAGGCGGGCAGTAGGTGAATATGAGTCAGCCCGGCGTTTGCCAGGGCGCGGAGGTGCTTCATGCCGTTGGAATTTTCCACCGTGAAGGCGGCGTAGGTTCCGCGCAGTTCTGCCGGGACGGTGGTGTCGGTGGCGCTGAAGTCGCGGATGTGCAGCTCGTAGAGGACGATGTCTTCTGGGGCTTGCAGGCTGGGTTTGGCGAGGGCATCCCAACCGGCGGGTTTGAGGCTGGGGTCTTGCAGGTTGATAATTTGGCTGTACTGACTGTTGGTGGAGAGGCTGACCGAATAGGGGTCTGTGACCAGGTTGGTTTCCAGGGCGTTGGTGGAGGGGGCGTAGACGCTGACTTCGTAACGGTAGAATGCCCCGTTCCAGTTTTCTGCGCCGGTGATGCTCCAAACGCCGGTGGTATCTTCTCTTTGCAGGGGCAGGATTTGGGTGGCGGGAGCATCTGGGGCATCGAAAAGGTGAATTTGAACCTTTTGAGCGGTGGGAGCCCATAAGCGCAGGGTGGGGATGGCATTGGCGTAGGTGATGCCGAGTTCGCCGGTGTAGGGGTAGAGTTCATCCAATACGCCGGGGATTTGCACGCCGGTTACGTCTATGACGTTGCCGGCCTGGTCGCGTGCCAGCAGGGCGAGTTGTCCGCGCAGGATTTGGCGGGCTTGCTCTGGGGTGATTTGGTTGAAGGTGAGGGCTGTGAGGCTGGCGAGGTGGGGGAATGCCTGGCGAAGTTCTTTGCTTGCGCCGCGTTTTTCATAGGTCAGGGGCAGGCTTGCGCCGCCTTCCACCCCGCTGGATGTGAGGGCGAGGCTGACATCTTCGGCGTAGTAGAGTTCGTATTGGACGGTGGAGGAGCCGGGCATATCGGTAAGGATGGTGTTAAGGCTTACCCAGTGGGCTTTTTGCTTGAGCAGGTTGCCTTTGGGCGCTCCGGTTGCGCTGATGGTGAGTTTTTGATTCATGGCATCGTATCCAAAGTAAATTTCGTCTCCGGTTTTAAGGACGGTAAAGGTTTGCTCTGGCGCTACAACCTGCCCGGCGGCTTGCAGTGCCAGGCTGTAGGTTCCGGCTTTTAGGGCGCGGGTGCTAAAGGCGAAGAGTGAATCGCCTTCCGGGTCTTGCAACCAGCCGCGCATACAGGCCGGGTCGTTGTTTGCCTGGCAGCCCAGTTGAGTCTGAAAGTCGCCGGTGGCAACCAGGATGGGGGTGTTGAAGTTATCTGCCACCCAGTGGGTTTTGTGGTCGTAGTAAAAAGTTACTTCGGTCGGTTCCGAAACGACCAGGGGAATGTCTGCCCCGCCGGGAGTGGCGTTCTGACCGTAGTTTTCGCTCCAACTGCCGTTGAGGGCAACCTTGTAGCGTGCGCCTTTTTTGTCGCCATCGTTGCCAGGTTGGATGAGGAAGGTCGCCTGCCACAGGTCATCTTCGGCATCGTAGGCGAGCAGGGTTTGGGCGCAATCCGGCTGCCAGTCGCCGGGGCAACCCAATTCGTCCTGATGTGTGCCGGGTAAGCCGACAATGATTTCCTGTGCCTGGGCGGGTTGGGACAGCAGGCTGGCGAGGAGGGTGAGGAGGAACAGGTAAGGGATGAGTTTTTTCATGTTGGGAGAAGGAGGAAAGTGGATGGAATATTTACCCCGAATTGTACAGGCTTTTTGGCGTTTCGATGTGCGAACAGCCAATATCGAATTTAGGCTGCAAGGCTGGCAGGAATCTCGATGAAGAAGACGCTCCCGCGCCCCTCGCGGGATTGTACCCAAATGCGCCCGTTGTGCGCCTCCACAATGTGGCGGGCAATGGAAAGCCCCAGCCCGGTTCCGCCGCTGGCACGGGAGCGGTCGGTTTTGTAGAAACGCTCGAAGATGCGCTCTTGCTCCTCGTCCGGGATGCCTGTCCCGGTGTCGCTCACGCTAAAGAGCAGATTCTCCCCGGAAACTTCCCCGGCAATATGAATTTCCCCACCCGGAGGGGTGAACTTGATGGCGTTATGCACCAGGTTGATAAAAACCTGCTGTAAGCGCATGGGGTCCGCCACAATGTGAGGGAGCTTCTCTGCCCCGGCGGAACTGGTGAGCGCAACCCCGGCACGCTCTGCCTGGGTGGACATTCTCTCCGCCGCCTCGTGAATCAACATGGCGGGGGAGATTTCCTGCATCTGATACGGAACCTGCCCGGATTCGATGCGGGAGAGTTCCAGCAGTTCGGCGGTCATTTGGGTCAGGGCATCCACTTCGGTTTGGATGCGGCTGAGGAAGCGGCGGGCGGCGGGCGGGTCTTCTAATGCGCCTTCTTGCAAGGTTTCGGTGAGGGCTTTGAGAGAGGCAAGCGGGGTGCGGAGTTCGTGCGAAATGTTGGAGATAAAATCGCGCCGGACGGTTTCCAGGCGGCGCAGTTTGGTAAAGTCTTGCACCAGAATGAGGGAGCCGCCGGTGTGCAGGTCTGGCAGGACGGTAATTTGTAAAAATTTGTGCGAGGCAGGCAGTTCCACCATCTTGGTTTGGATTTTGCCGTTGGCGCGGCATTTTTGCCAGGTTTCTACCAGGTGATGGTTGCGTAAGGCGGTAGTGACGGATTTTCCTTGCAGGGCGCTGCGTTTGCCAAACAGCTTTTCGGCGGCGGGGTTAAGGGTTTGCACCAACCCATCCGAGTCTGCAATTAACATGCCGTCTGTAATCTGGTCCACAATGGCGGCGAGGCGGGTTCTTTCGGCGTTGGCTTCATCGTATTCATTTTGGCAGGCGGAGGCGACTTTTTGCAAGGCGGCGTAGAGAATCCCCAGGTCGGCGCTTTGCAGGGGCAGGTCTTCCATTTGGCGGGCGGGCTGCGGTTTTTGCCCGGCTTGCTGAAGGAAGGTGGTTATTTCGGCAATTTCGCGCTTTAGGCGGTAATGCCTCCAGCCCAGCCAAGCCAAACCGAGAACGCCCAAAACAAGAAGACTGATGAGCATATCTTCCATGCTACATCAGCCTTCAAAACGGTATCCGCCGCCGCGCACGGTGACGATGCGGGTGGGGGTGGCGGGGTCTTTTTCTATCTTTTGGCGTAGCCAGCGCACATGCACGTCTACGGTGCGGCTGTCTCCGATGTAATCCCAGCCCCAAACCCGCTCCAAGATAAACTCGCGGGAGAGCATTTGCCCGCGATGTTCGGCGAAGAAGAGGAGTAGGTCATATTCCTGGGGTTTGAGGGCAAGCACGCCTTCGTCCAGAATAACCTCGCGCCGGGTGCGGTTGATGGAGAGAGTATCAAACAGGAGGGTATCCTGCTCTGGGGCGGAGGTCTTAATCTTGTTCAATTCCTCTCGTATAACCTGGGTGCGGCGCAACTGCGCCTTTACCCGCGCCATGAGTTCGCGCATGGAGAAGGGTTTGGTCAGGTAATCATCTGCGCCGATTTCCAAGCCTACGACCCGGTCAATTTCGTCATCCCTTGCAGTGAGCATGAGGATGGGCGAGGCGAAGTTCTCGCGGCGCAGGGCTTTGCAGACTTCGATTCCGTCCAGTTCTGGCAACATAATATCCAGCAGAATCAGGTCTGGTTTCAGGCGGCGTGCCATTTCCAGGGCGGTGCGCCCGTTGGAGGCGGTTTCTGCCTGGTATCCCTGCTTTTGAATGTTGTAGGCGAGGGTTTCTTGCAGGGCGGGTTCATCTTCCACTATCAGGACGGTTTCGGGCATGGTTTCCTTCTTTACTCAGGCTCGAAATGTTACCATAGGTTGTTTTTTGTCAGTTAAGGGATTGTTAAGCCAAAATAAAAAAAGCGACCGGGGAACCTCCCCCGGTCGCTTTCGGTCTGATGGGTTATTTGGGCAGGTAGAGCCGCTCGGTGTATTCTTTGAGCATTCTGCGGGTGCTGAATTGTGGGGTGACGGTTCGCATGGCTTCTTTGACCCTTGCCAGCCACTTCACCGGGGCATCGTTGGCATCCCGGTCGTTGTAGTAGAGCGGGATGATTTCGTTTTCCAGGATGCGGTAGAGGTCTTCGGTGTCCTGTTCGTCCTGGGCTTCGTTGTCCAGGTCGGCATCCGGTCCAATTGCCCAGCCGTTTTGCCCATTGTAGGCTTCGCGCCACCAGCCATCCAGCACGGAGAAGTTGAGCGCTCCGTTGAGGGCGGCTTTCATGCCGGAGGTGCCGCTTGCTTCGTTGGGGCGGCGGGGGGTGTTCATCCACACATCCACGCCCTGTACGAGGTAGCGCGCCAGGTTCATGTCGTAGTCTTCCAAAAAGACGATGCGCCCGCCGTTTTCGGCTTTTTTGACCTTGCGGTAGACTTCCTGAATGAGCATTTTGCCGGGTTCGTCTGCCGGGTGGGCTTTACCAGCGAAGATGATTTGTACGGGGCGGTTGGGTTGGTTGATGATTTCGAGCAGGCGCTCGAATTCGCTGAGGGCAAGACCGGCGCGTTTGTAGGTGGCGAAGCGCCGCGCAAAGCCAATGGTGAGGACGTAGGGGTCTAACATCACGCCCCCGGCAATGACCTGCACCGGGTGGAACCCGCCTTTCAGCCAGCGCTCACGGGCGCGTTGTTCCATGTAAAAGACCAGTTTGCGCTTAAGGTGTTTGCGAATTGCCCAAAGTTCCTGAGATGGGATGGAATCCATTTTTGCCCACAATTCCGGGTCGTCCACTCTATCCAACCAGTCTTTGCCGAAGTATTTTTCGTACATCACACGGATGCGCCGCGCCATCCAGGTTCCGGTGTGTACGCCGTTGGTGACGTGTGTGATGGGGACATCTGCTTCGGTTTTGGCGTTCCACAGGTGCTGCCACATGCGGCGGCTGACCACGCCGTGCAGTTCCGAGACGGCGTTGCGTCCGTCTGAGTTCCTTAGGGCGAGGATGGGCATGGAGA
>DYNS01000503.1:0-1049 GCA_020720965.1 Anaerolinea sp.
TGGGGGCGAATCCCATCGAGTTCATCACGCGCTCGACCGGCACCTGGACGCTGGTAGGGTTGCTGGTGACGCTTTCCGTCACCCCGCTACGGCGGCTGACGGGGCGTGCCGACCTCATCCGTTACCGGCGCATGCTGGGGTTGTTCACCTTCTTTTATGCAGGCCTGCATTTCATCACCTACATCTGGCTGGACCAGTTTTTCGATCCGGCAGCCATCGCTCGGGACGTCATCAAACGCCCCTTCATCACCATCGGCTTCACCGCTTTTATGCTGCTCATCCCGCTCGCCTCGACCTCGACCCAAGCCATGATGCGCCGCCTGGGACGTCGCTGGCAGTTGCTGCATCGACTGATTTATCCCATCGCCGTGTTGGGTGTCATCCATTACCTGTGGCTGGTGAAGAAGGACCTCACCGATCCCCTGATTTATGGCGGAATACTCGTACTGTTGCTGGCTGTGCGGCTGCCGTGGGGCGTGGCCTTGCTGCAGGCGACCCGCGATCGCTGGGTGTCGGCCCGCGATCGAACCCGTAAGCCTGGATGACAGAAGGATGCAGTAAAAAGCGGGGGGGAGTCCCCGGCTACGGCAATAAAAATGGGGGACAAGCCCCCGGCCGCGCCATAAAAAAACGGGGGACAAGCCCCCGTTTCAGATTGGGCAATGCCCGACCTGTTTAAAGCCCGAAAGGCTTGATGACCGGTACCGCCGGTGCGGGTGCAGGTGCCGGCGCCGGCGCGGGTTTGGCGGCAGGAGCCGCTTTCTTCGCAACAGGCTTCTTGGCGGGCGCTGCTTTTTTAACTGCAGGCTTGGCTGCCGGTTTGGCCGCGGGCTTTTTAGCCGGTGCTGCCTTCTTGACTGCAGGCTTGGCTGCGGGCTTTTTAGCCGGTGCTGCTTTTTTGGCTACGGGCTTTTTGGCGGCGACTGCCTTTTTAGCTGCCGGCTTGGCGGCGGGCTTGCGGGCGGGTGCTGCTTTTTTGGCGACCGGCTTTTTAGCTACGGGCTTTTTGGCGGCGACTGCCTTTTTAGCTGCCGGCTTGGCGGCGGGCT
>DYNS01000503.1:1149-1757 GCA_020720965.1 Anaerolinea sp.
TTTTGGCGGGTGCTGCCTTCTTGGCTGCCGGTTTGGCGGCGGGTTTCTTTACTGTTGCCATCTATACACTCCTCAGAAGTTGAACACATTCACTCATCACTACAGCTTGAAGCCACGTGCAGTCAGAATTTGCACTTCCAAAGCGTGGTATCGACAGGCGACCAACTGACCCGAATCCCGCTAAACACGGGCGATACCGAGGCTCCGCTTGGTGAGCCTCATTCTAGTTACTTTTGTAGGCTGTTCAATAAATAGTCAATGTGTTGCTTCGGTAATGCGGGGAAAAATGTAGCGGGCAAACAAAATGTATCGGAGCGATACTAAAAACCGATAAAAAACGACCAATACGGATTGGCTTGAAAGTCAATCAGAAAGCCGTTCTCCGGCCATTATGCCGTGGATCGTTTCGCGGTCACGGATAAGATTAATTTCATTCTTGTCAATCAACACTTCGGCTGCGCGAGGGCGGGAATTGTAGTTCGATGCCATGCTCATGCCATATGCGCCGGCCGAGAGCAGCGCCAAAAGGTCGCCTTCCTCGATTGCCAGTTCGCGCGCAAAGCCAAGAAAATCACCGGTCTCGCAGATCGGACCGACGATGTCGTAGC
>DYNS01000179.1 GCA_020720965.1 Anaerolinea sp.
GGCAAAGCGCACACCCGCTGGGTGGAAAGCGTCTTTGCGGGCTGGCAGCCCCCCGCCCCCCCGCCAGAAGTCCTCGCCCTGGCAGACCTGCCCGCGCCGGAGGTTTCTTCTGCCGCGCCGGGCAAGCCCTTTGACCCCTGGGGCTGAACTAACCCCGGAAGGTTGCCCGAATCTCGGCGAGGAAGTCCCTTGCTTGTTGGGCGGTTTCCTGCCATTTAGGTTGGCGGGCGTAACGTTGCAGGGCGTTCTGCGAGAGCCTTGCCAAAAGGGGCGCATCCTGCGCCAAAAGGCGCAGATGTTCCGCCAAAGCCTGCCAATCGCTGGGGGAGATGATGTACCCGTTTACGCCGTGTTCTATCACCTCCGGGGCAGCCCCCAAATGGGTGCCGATGGCAGGCAGACCAAAAGACATCCCCTCCAGGTACACAATCCCAAAGCCCTCATACGAAGAAGGAACAACCAGCAGGTGCGCCTCGCTCAATTTTTGGCGCAGAGGGTCGTTGTTTAACGCGCCCCAAAACTGCACCCGCTCTTCCAAGCCCCAAAGGGCTGTTTTTTGGCGCATGGCGCGGACGTAGGCGGGGTCTATCTCTAACGAGCCGACTACATCCAGCCGCGCCAGGTGAGGCGGCAGGCTGGCAACTGCCCGCAGGAGAGTCTCCAGCCCTTTGCGGGGGATAAGGTTGCCCACAAAGAGAATTTGGAGGGGGGTGGGGCGCTGCGCTCTCGCCTGCACCGCCGCCGGGGTGAGGGGAGCCGCGCCGAATCGGTCGGTGGGCGGGTAGGCGACCAGGCTGGGGCGTGAGTCGCCTATCAGCGCCGTGACCACGCGGCGGGTGGTTTGAGAGTTGAAGAGGAAGGCATCCACACTTTGCAGGTAGCGTTTTTCCAGCCAGCGGTAGAAGAGATTTTGCCAGGCAGGGCGCTGCTCTGAGGCGCGAAGGTGATGCACCAGGCTGACGACCGGGTAGGGGTGCGGGCGGCGGTTGGCGGCGAGCAGGGAGGGGTGGTTCAGTTCGTCTTGCACCAGCAAGTCCAAGCCCGGCGGCAGGCGATAGGCGAGGTTATCCGTTAGATGGGCAGCGTAATTGCGCCAGGGCAGGGAGATGACTTCCACCTCGTCCCCGCGTTGGCGCAAAGACTCCACCAGCATCCGGTCGTAAAGATACCCTCCGCTGAGGGTTTGGAGAGAACCGTAAATGAGAAAGCCAATTTTCATGGGCGGGTGAGGGAATACGATACCCAGGCAATATCGTTCTCCCATAGGCGCACGGTAAGCCCCTGCAAGTTGGGGGCGATAATCTTCTCGTTCAACTGCTGCGCCAGGATGCGGGCAAAATGCTCGATGGAAGGGTTAAGACCGGCGAACTCTGGCAAATCGTTGAGCATTTGTTCGCGGTAACGGGCAACGGTGTCGTTGAGATGTTTTTCAACATCCACAATATCCACCAGGTAGCCATGCTGGTCCAGGTCTGCGCCGGTGAGTTGCAGTTCCAGGACGTAGTGATGAGAGTTGGGGAAGTTTTCGGCTCCCCAGTCGCCGCCGATGAGGAAGTGGCGGGCAATGAAGTTTCGTTTAACGGCAAGTGTGTACATAGGGGGGGGGTAGAGAGGAGAGAATAGAGAATAGGGAGTTGAGAGTTGGGAGTAGGTTATCCCCCTGCCTCTGTGGGTGAGGGGGTGAACACGACCTGAATGGCTTCTTGCGGGGCTTCGTCCAACAGGCGGTAGGCTGCCTGCGCCTGCCCAAGCGGGAAGCGATGCGTTATCCAGCGTTGGGGCTGAATTTGTTCCAGCGCCTTCCACGCGGCGGAAAAACGGCGCGATTTGTCCCAGCGGGCGCTGAGTTCTGGCGCGATGGTGCTCACCTGGCTGGAGATGAGCCGGAGCCGGGAGCGATGAAACCAGCCGCCCAGGCGCAAGGGAGCCGCCTTTTGCCCATACCAGGAGCCGAGAATCACCCGCCCGCCAAAGCCGGTCTGTTCAATGGCAGTATTCAACGCTTCGGGCGCGCCGCTCACTTCAAAGGTCAGGTCGGCACCCTGGGGCAGCAGAGCGCGAAGACGGGGCGCAAGGTCGGGTTGCAGGGGGTTCAGGCAGTCATCCGCGCCCAAAGCCAGGGAGGCGGCGCGGCGCAGGGGGTACGAATCCACCGTCAGCAGGCGGCGGAGGGGAAACTGCCGCAAAAGGGAGGCAAGCAGCAGCCCCACAATCCCCTGCCCCAGCGCCAGGGCATCCTCCCCCCACAGCGGAGCGCCATCCTGAATCAGATTGACGGCGGTTTCCATGTTCGCCAAAAAGCAGGCGGCTTCCGGGGGCATCCCCTCTGGCAGGGGGATGAGGGCGGAGACAGGGGCGAGGTAGTGCGAGGCGTGCGGGTGAAAAGAGAAGAAACGTTTGCCGAGCATTTCCGCCGCCTGAGTATCTCCCACCTCCACAACCTGCCCCACGCTGGAGTAGCCATAGGTCAGCGGATATTGAAAGGATTCCGACATGCCGGGGAAATTTTCGTCCACTGGCACATCCGCCGGGAACTGCCCCCGGTAAACGAGCATCTCGGTGCCGGGGCTGATGGCGGAGCAGATGGTTTGCAAAAGGGCTTGCCCCGGCGCGGGGGCGGGCAAGGTTTGGGGGCGAACTTCTACCTGGCGGGGGGCGGTGAAGTATAGGGCTTGGGCGAGGGTCACAGCAGGCGCAGCCCTTCTCCCTGGGGCGGGTGTTGGATGAGGTCTTTCATGCGCTCGGTCAGCTGCGCGCGAGGCGGCAGGGCTTGCCCAAACTGAATGGAAACATCTACCGGGCTCAGGTTGAGAGCAAGGTGCGCCAATAATTGCAATGCCGCGCCCAGTTTCTCTCTTTCGGTTGGGTTGGTTTTAAGACGGGTGAGGGGGTGTAAAACGGCTTGTCGCCAAAGCACGCCGCGCACAAAGACGGGAATAACCTGGGTTTGCGGGGCAAGGCGCAAGAACAGGTCGGTGGAGGCGCTCCAGTTTTGCAAAGATTCGGCTGCGCCGGGATACACGGCGGCATCCGGCTCAATTTGCCCGGCGGGGAAGGTGAGAACAGCCTGCCCACGCTTGAGGGCGGCAGCGGTTTGTCGGAGAGCACCCAGGCGTTGAGCGGGGTCTTCTTGCAGGTAGATGAGTTGGCGGGAGGTATGGGTGAGCGCCTGCAAAAAGGGTCGGCTAGCAGCCAGGATGTGCAAATCGGGGCGTTGAATGGCGGCAAAAAGACAGAGGGTATCCGTCATTCCAGGGTGATTGGAGAGGAAGAGCGCCGCGCCCTGGGCGGGGATGTTCTCCCTTCCGTACACGCGCAGGGATGTGATGAAAGCAGGCAGGGTTTGGAGGGAGGCACGGGTAAGCCCCTCCTGGGCGGTAAGGGCATCGAAGGCGAGCATCTGACGGGCAAATTTTTGGGCTACCGGGCGAAAAAGCAGGCGCAAAAGGGCTGCGCCTGCCGGGGAGTTTTGCCAACCAAAGGAGGAGATAAGGTCTTGCAGGTTGATTTCGGTGAGGGTTTGCATGGCTCCGCGATTATATCGCAGGCGGGAGAGGAGAAAATACCCCTCACCCTCCGCCCTCCCCCGGCGGGGGAGGAAAGAAAAAAGCCCCTCTCCCACCGGGAGAGGGGTTGGGGTGAGGGCAAACGGCGGGCGGTGTTATTCCGGGCGGAGGATGCTGAGGAGGCGCTCCAGCATTTCGGCGCGGTAATCGATGGCGGCTTGGACGTTTTCCTGGTGCATTTCCTGAATGCCGCTATCCACTGCCAGGTCGCCATCCGGTCCTTTTTTCATGGGCAGGATGGTTTCGCTATCGCCATCCAATTTGATGATGGTGCGGGCAGCGAGTTTGGATTGCTCCGGGGTTCCGCCAACTTCCACATAACGGGTTTCCACCGTCATGGTGGCGGCGTCTTCGACATACTTCGCAATGGTATCGGCGGCGTTCTTAAGGGCTTCTTTCAGTTCCGGGCTGGTTGCCATGTGTTAAATCTCCTTGTGGGGTGTGGGTGGGTAAGGTCAGGTTAAGCCGGGATGGCTTGTAATTCCTTAACCTGTTGAACAATTTGAAGGACGAACTTGTAAACGGCGGGCAGGGCAAAAAAAGCTCCGCCAGGGGTGGAAAGTTGAGCGGTGAGCCTGGCTGCGCCCGCCGAGGCGGTGGCAAAAAGCCGAATTTTGAGGTTGCGGGAGGTGGATGCCACCCGCAGGGTGCGGTTGTGCAGGCTGATTTGCTGAGGGGTAATCCCCTGCGCCCAAGCGGTTTGAGCGTCTCCGCTCCAGTTTACGATGGTTTGAGCAACCGCCAGACCAGAGACTTTCGTCTCCACCCAGGCAAAATTCAACACCTCGCGGCTGACCTGCGCCAAAAGGGAATCTAACTCGGCTTTGGCTTGTTCCCAGGCGGCAGAAGCGTCTTCGGCAATGCCGAAGTGGAGAGGGGCAGCTTGGGACTGGCTCTCGGGTTGCAGCAGGGCGAGCAGGTCGCCTTCGGGACCTGTTTCCACTTCAAAGGCGGAGGTATCAAAACTGGTGGTGGCGGCTTTTTGCTGGCGTTCTCTCTCGCGCTGAGCAAGAGCATCCAACCGGGCGGGGACGGTTTGCAAAGCGGCATCGACCCGCCGGAAGAGTTCCTCGCTGTTTTGGAGAGCCTGGTCTGAGGCTAGCAGGCTGGCGGGGAGGTTGACCCGGTACACGGTGGCGCCTTCCGGGGGGGAGGCGGGTTCATCTCCGACCCCAAAGTGCAGGGAGGCGGGCGGCGCGGGGTTCCACAAGCCGAGGGGGTCTTCGGTGGATGTTTCAAAAACGGACATGGGTTACTTTACCAAGCCTGCTAGGTTGGAGGCGGCGTCTACAACGGTTTTTAGCAGGGCGGCGCGGTTTTCCTGGGCAGATTTCACCATGTCCAGGTGAATGCTCCAGACGGCGGTGTCCACTTCTCCGTCTTTTTCCGGCACGCAGACGATGGTATCGCCATCCAGGTTGATGCGGGTCATGGCACGCATTCGCGCCCCGACGTATTTGCCGCTTTCGTATTTTACGTCTGCCAGGTTGTCGGCAACGTAGGTAGAGACTTCCAGGCTGGTAGCGTCATCCAGGGCTTTGCTGAGGTATTCGCCGAGTTTATCTACAAAGTTTTTGAGGGATTGGTTCATGCCGCCGGAGGAGGGTGAGTCTGCTGTGGGAGCAGCGGGTTCTTTTTTGGAAAAGATATCGCCAATCCCGTAGTTTTCGGCGGGGGCGGAGGCAGAGGCGGCGGCTACTGCCGGGGTGCGGTCTTCCACGTCTGGCTGGAAACTGACCATGGCGGTTTTTACGCCAACCGGGTAGGTGGAGACGACCGCGCCGAGGTTTTTGCGTTCCGGGGCGGGGGTTTCCGCGTCTGCCACAGCCAGGCGCACTGCCGGGTCGCCAATGAAGGCGTAGTTGCGGGCATCATTGTTGGATGTCCACATTCCGGCAATTTTTACGTCATCCTGGGTTTCGGGGGTGGTCATATCCATCTCTTCGGTGAGCATGGTGGAGATTTCGGCGTAGCGCTCGTTGAAGTATTCGGTGGCGGCTCCGGCGGGGCTACCGTTGAGCAGGGCATCCAGCGTGGAGTCGAAGGTTTCCACGTCTGCTGCGGCGCCATCCCAAACGATGGAGGAGCCCCAGGCGCGTTCCACATGGGCGAATACGCCCAGAGCCCCGCCTTTGGGGTGGGAGAGCAGGCGTAAGGGCAGTTGAGAGACGAAGGCGTAGGGGGCAATTTCTTTTTGACTGCCGAATGCCTGGCGGTAGAAGTTATCCATTTTGGGGATGCCGCCGCCGTAGCAAGCGAAGATGAAGGCAATCATGCCGAATACGTCCGCGTCATCGCTGATGTCGTCTGCGGAGAAGTAGAGGTCGTCTTTAATCGGCACGCGGGCTTTGGGTCCTGCCCAATCCTGGGTGAGGATGGCACCGGTGTGGCGCATGAGGCGGGGGTCGTTCAGTTTGAAGTTCATGCCGTGCGATGCGCTAAAGAGCAGGGCGGGGGTGTCTTTTCCGCCCATGTATTTGCCCAGGGTGGCTTTGGTGGCTTTTTCGGGGGAGATTAAATCCACTCCCCAGTCTTTATATTGCTTTTTCATCTGCGCGGAGAGGGGTTTGATGAGGTGTTCTGCGCTCATGGCGGTTGCACGGTCATCCGGGTTGGCTACGCCAAAGAAGGCGGCTTTTTTGGCGCGTTTTATTTTGCCGGTTTCGGCGGCGACCACGCTTTGGGCGTAGTGGTAGTAATCTTCCAGTTTGTCAAAGTAGATGCGCCCCACGCCGTATTGCACGTCCAACTGGTATTGGAAGGTGTAGGGGATGGTTTCGGGAGAGCCGGCGATGAGGAGGTAGTAGGGAACA
>DYNS01000504.1 GCA_020720965.1 Anaerolinea sp.
CGCGGCGCGGATGCGTCCCCGGCGCGGACTGTACCCCGGCGGCTTCCTCCGGGCGGAGATACAAAGGACCCGGCTGCTGAATTTTGTGAACCTGTAAGCGCCGCCCACGTGCATCGGTTTGGCTCATCAGGTAGTCCAATGCTTCGGCAGAGCGCTCGTGCTGAGGGTCGGTTTTATCATCCATCCAGGTGAGGGCAATTTGAGCGGGGCGCAGGTAACAGGCGAGGTTATCCACATGCCCGGTAGTTTCATCGTTAAAAACCCCACGCGGAATCCACAGCACTTTTTCCACATTCAGGTACTCCATCAGCAGGGCTTCGATTTGCGCCTGCGAGAGATGCGGGTTGCGCCCAGGATGCAGCAAACACTCGGCGGTGGTAAGACAGGTTCCTTCGCCGTCAACGTGGATGGAGCCGCCTTCCAGGACGAGAGGGGCACGATACCGGACAGCGTTCTCGTGCCGGAGCATTTGCGCGGCTACGGCATCGTCCAAGTCCCAGGGGGCGTATAGACCGTTCAGCGTGCCACCCCAGGCATTAAAAACCCAATCCACTCCGCGCCTTTCGCCGTTGGGATGTCGAAGAAAGGTCGCGCCCACATCCCGCATCCAGGCATCGTTGCTATCCAACTCCAGCAAACGCACCGAGGCAGGCAAAAGGGCGCGGGCGGCAGGCAAAACCGAGGCGGAAGCGCCAACCTTCACCGGCTCAAATTGAGCAATGGCGCGGGCAACCGCCGCAAAGGCTACCTGGGCGGGTTGAGCGTTTTCTCGCCAGGTATCTGCCCGGCGGGGGAAGAGCATCCAGGTCGCGGCGTGCGGGGCAAATTCGGCGGGCATAAAAAAGCCATCGGCGCGGGGGGTGGAGGTCAGATTCATAGGCTCCTTGGGGTGAGAAAAAATTCCAAAACGGGTACAATCTTACCATTCCCCCCTACAAACCTAAACTACCATGAACCCTATCAAAATCTCCCTCATTCAAACCCCTTGGACGGGCAGCCGCGAGACGATGCAAGCGGCGTACCGTGTGCATATTCGGCAGGCTACCCAAAGCGGCGCTCAACTTATTTGCCTGCAAGAGTTCAGCCTTTCCCCTTATTTTGCCAGCGTGCGCGAGAGCACAGGCTGGGATTGGGCAGAGCCGCTGGAAGGCGGCGTCACCCATCAGTTTTTGGGTGGGCTGGCAAAAGAGCATGGCGTTTACATCATCGGCAGCATTTTTGAGCGGGAAAATGCCCACTACTGGGATACCGCCACCCTCTACAACCCAGGCGGCGACCTGCACGGTTTCACCCGCAAGGTTCACATCCCCAGCGGGGAGGGCTACCACGAAGACCATTACTTCGGCGGCGCGGCAGAATATCCCCTTCACGAGGTGCTGGGCGTGAAAATTGGCATCCCAACCTGTTACGACCAGTGGTTCCCGGAACTCTCTCGCATTTACGCCCTGCGCGGCGCAGACTTTCTCTTTTACCCCACCGCCATTGGCAGTGAGCCAACCGCCCCCGGCGTGGATACCCGCGATGCTTGGCAAACGGTGATGCGCGGACAGGCAATTGCCAGCGGGCTGTTCATCGCCGCCGCCAACCGCGTGGGTGTGGAAGGTGTCACCTTTTACGGCTCCAGCTTTATCTGTGCGCCGGATGGTTTAATCCTGGCGCAGGGCAGCCGCAACCGTGCCCAAACCATCTCCGCCGACCTGAACCCTGCCGCTCTGGAAGAGTGG
>DYNS01000180.1 GCA_020720965.1 Anaerolinea sp.
AGGCTGGCGGCACGCATGGCTTCATCCAAACCGGGGGTGAGACGTTCTATCACCATGCGGGCGGCTTCCGGGCTTACATCTCGCGGGGCGAAACCAGTGCCGCCGGTGCAAAGAAGCAGGTCGCACAGGTCTTCCTCTGCCCATTGGCGCATGGCGGCGGAAAGGCTGTTTACGTCATCTGGCAGGATGGCGGTTTGCACAACCTGCCAACCCAGCCCGGTGATGGTTTTTTGCAGGGCTGGTCCCGAAAGGTCGGGGCGCTCGCCGCGTGAGGAACGGTCTGAAGCAGTGATAATGGCTACGCGCAGCATAGGTTTCTCGCTCATGCCGCAAAAAACTGCTTCAGCCTGCCGATGAGGGCATCTGGCATGTAGGGTTTGAGCAAAAAGCCATTTGCCCCGGCTGCCAGGCATTCGGTTTCCAGGTTCATGCCAGACTGCATGAGGACGAGGGTGGAGTCGAGGCGGTGGTCTTGCCGAATGGCACGCAAAATGTCTATGCCGTTGCCCTGTGTAAGGTGGACATCCATCAAAATAACATCCGGTTGTTCACGGTGAACGGCTTCCAGTACGTCTTCGGTGTCGAGGGGGGCGGTAGTGGTGTAGCCTTCTAGTTTGAGCAAGGTTCGGAGCAGAGAAAGCATGGTGTAGTCATCTTCAGCCAGGAAGATTTTCGGCATGGTCGGCTTCCTTGTTCTTTTTGGGTTTGGCTTTGCGGGCGGGCTTGGGCTGAGGTTCCTGCTCCGTAACGGGAGTGGGAGCAGGTTCCAGGGCGTTGGCAATGACTTCTTCAATTTTTTCGGCAAAGATAAATTGCATGGCTTTTTGCACTTCGTCAGGCACGTCTTCAATATCGGCTTCGTTGCGCTTGGGCAGGATGACGGTGCGAAGCCCGTTGCGATGGGCTGCCAAGACCTTTTCTTTTACGCCGCCAATTGGCAAAACCTGCCCACGCAGAGTAATTTCGCCGGTCATGCCGATGTGGGGCTTGACCAATCGCCCGGAGATGAGGGAGGTGAGGGCGGTGGCTATCGTCACCCCGGCGGAGGGTCCATCTTTGGGTTGGGCTCCGGCGGGGACGTGGAGGTGAAAGTCGGATTTTTCGTAGAAGTCTTCGGGCAAGCCCAATTCTTTGGCATGGGAGCGGACGTAGGAGAGGGCAGCCCGCGCCGATTCTTGCATTACGTTGCCAACCGAGCCTGTCACCTGAAAGCCTTTGGAGCCGTTCATGCGGGTCGCTTCGATGAAGAGAACATCGCCGCCGTAGGGAGTCCATGCCAGCCCTGGCACAACGCCGGGGGTGGAGGTTCGCAGGTGCAGTTCTTCCGGTCCTTGCAGGGGCGGGTGTCCCAAAAATTCTTTCACCAGGTCGGGGGTCACTTCAAAGGCGGAGGCTTTGCCCTCGGCGATGCGTGTCCCTATTTTGCGGCAAACCGAGCCAATGGTGCGTTCCAAATTCCTTACACCTGCCTCACGGGTATATTGGCGGATGATGGTCTGAAGAGAATCATTGGTAAAGGTTACTTCTTCGGGGTTTAAGCCATTCTCCACGACCTGACGGGGAATGAGATAGCCGCGTGCAATGGCGGTTTTTTCGCCCTCGGTGTAGCCAGAGAGGAAGATAATTTCCATCCGGTCTCGCAGGGGTCCGGGGATGGTTTCCAAGGTGTTGGCGGTTGTGATGAACATGACCTGGGAAAGGTCGTATGCCACTTCCAGGTAGTTATCGCGAAATTCGGTGTTTTGTTCCGGGTCCAGCACTTCCAGCAGGGCAGAAGCCGGGTCGCCGTGAAAATCGTTGGTCAGTTTGTCCACTTCGTCCAGCATAAAAACCGGGTTGCGGGTTTCGGCGCGGCGGAGGGATTGTAAAATGCGCCCCGGCATGGCGCCGATGTAGGTACGGCGATGTCCGCGTACCTCGGCTTCGTCTCGCACGCCGCCCAGCGAAATACGGATGAACTTTCTGCCCATTGCATGAGCGATGGACTGCCCCAGGGAGGTTTTGCCTACGCCGGGAGGTCCCACAAAGCAAAGGATGACCCCCTCCCGCTCGCGGCGGATTTCGTCTTGGAGGGCTTCCTGGGTGGCGCGGCGTTCCAGTTTGAGTTTACGGATGGCTAAAAATTCCACAATCCGCTCTTTGATGTCTTCCAAGCCGTAGTGGTCTTTATCCAGCACCTCGCGGGCGTGGGCAATTTCCAGGTTATCGGTGGTGGCGGCTGCCCAGGGAATGGAGACGAGCCAATCCAGATAGGTGCGAATCACGCCATATTCGGCAGCGGCAGTGGGGAGGCGGGAAAGCCGCTCCAGCTCGCGTTTTGCCATTTTGGCGGCTTCTTCTGGCATTTGGGCTTCTTCCATTTTTCGGCGGAATTCTTCCACCTCGATGGTTTGTTCGTCCCTTTCGCCCAACTCTTTCTGAATGGCTTTAAGCTGCTCACGCAGGAAGTATTCGCGCTGCACTTTGTCAATTTCGGAGCGGGCTTCGTTTTGAATTTTTTGCCCAATTTGCAAAATTTCGGTTTCTCTCACCAAGAAATTGACCAGTTTGCGGAGTTTCTCGGCAACCGAATCCAGTTCCAGCAGCTTCTGGGCTTCTTCCAACTCTATGCGTTGCAGGTTGGCAATGGCGTACACGGTTGGCAAGGGGTCTTCCACCATAGTCACCGAGGCGACCAGCTCGCGGGGGAAGGAGGGAATCAGTTCCGAGATGGCGGAAAACTGGTCGCGGGCGTTGCGAGCGAGGGCATCCACTTCCAGCCCGGTTTCCACCGTTTCGGGGATGCGTTCAATCCTCGCCATCAGGTAGGGTTCGGTCTGGGTAAATTCCACCAGCCGAAAACGCTCCAAGCCCTGCACCAGCAGGCGGATGGTTCCATCCGGGGCGCGGAGCAGGCGGTGAATGGTGGCAAGGGTGCCAACCTGATACAGTTCGGAGGGTCCGGGGCTTTCCAACTCCGGGTCGAGGGCGGCAAGCAGACCGATGAAGCGGGAGCCGCCTACCGCGTCATCCACCAGTTTGACGGAGCGCGGCTGACCAATGGTGAGGGGAACGGCAGTCTGGGGGTACACGACCACGCCGCGCAGGGGCAGAATGGGAACAATCTCCGGCAGGGAGGAAGCGGGTTCCTCCCCGGAGGGTTCTTCGGGGCTGGGGCTGGGTGGCGGTTGGGTGGGGTTGGTTTGCAAAAACTTCTGAAACGAAGCGGGCATGAGCATATCCAACAGATCTATGTCGTTCTCTTCTATCCACTCAAAAAGTTCGGTGGGGTTGGTTTGCCATCGAGATGCGGGCATAAAAATCCTTCGGCGGTTATCGGATATGGACGGTTTCGGGGAGTTTTTTGGGCAGGGTGACGGTGAGAAAGCCATCTTCGTACTCTGCCAGGGATTCTTCGGTTCGGATGGCGCCAGGGATGGCAACGATGCTGCTAAATTCGCCAAAGCGAACTTCCATCTGGTGATAGGCACAGCGTTCCGGGCTGTTTTGGCGCATGCCCTGAATGGTGAGGAAGCCGCCCTGCAAGGAGATGTGAAAATCCTGCTGTCTCATCCCTGCCACCTCCAGCCGGACGATGTAGGCAGAGGCGGTTTCAAAGAGGTCGGTGGGGGGACTCCAGGGGTGGGAGGATGTTTTTGCCTGCCAGCCGATGGCTTCTATAACGGCGCGGCGGCGAGATTGGAGTTGGGCGTTTTGTTTGAGATGGAGGATTTGGTCTGTCATGGTAAGCCTTGTGTTAGTTTTAACCGAAACCGGGTGGTTTCACCATAGTTGGAGGATGAAAATTAACAAGAAACAAAGGCTGAAAGTCATTTTTCGGCAGGCAGAGCGCCGTTAAAACGATTCATCGCGGCTTCCAAGCCTTCCATAACCCAAAGCAGGGCGGCATCGGCGGCGCGGTCTAAAGTCTCGGAGACCGCGATGGTTTCTTTTTGGGTAAACTCTTGCAAAACGTAGGCGGCGGCATCCATCCTACCGGGAGGGCGGTCTATGCCCAGGCGCAGACGGGCAAACTCTGGGGTTCCCAATTGCTCGATGGTGGATTTAATGCCCTTCTGCCCGCCTGCCCCGCCGCCAGGACGCATTCGGAGGGTGCAAAAGGGTAAGTCCAGGTCATCGTGGGCTACGAGAATGTTGCTGAGGGGCAGTTTGTAAAAACGCGCCAAGCCCTGCACCGACTGCCCGGAGAGGTTCATGTAGGTTTGGGGTTTTGCCAAAATTAACTTGCGCCCCTCGTAGGCGGCGGTGATGACGATGGCTTTTGCTTGCACCTTCATCCCACGCGCATTAAGGCGCACGGTGAGGCGGTCTATGAGCATAAAGCCGATGTTGTGGCGGGTTTGAGCGTATTCCCGCCCTGGGTTGCCTAGCCCGACCAAGAGGCAGGGGAAGTTGGGGTCTGTCATAAGCGGCGAATTTTTTGGTAAAGGGTGAAGATAATCCCCAGCAGCCCAAAGGTGGTGACGGATACGAGAATGCCTTTTGCCAGGTGCAGGCTCACCAGCGGGGCAGGCAAAACCGCCGGGTTGGTGGGCAAAGGGGTAAGAGCGGCAAAAGGCGTGTTGGTAACAGTCGCTGTGGGGGCGGGAGTGAAGGTGATGGTGGGCACAGGAGTTTGGCTGGGGGTGAAAGTGATGGTGGGAGTGTCGGTCATCGGCTTGTTTCGGATTTCCACATCCAGCCGGTATTCCTGAGCCGGTTCGGCGGAAAAGACCAGCAGCCGTAAGGTGTAGAAGCCGTCTGTAAGGGCGGTTGTATCCCAAAGGGGCAGGAGAATCCCGTTTTGGGGGCTTTGCGAGGCGGCAAGCGGAAACCAGGCGGAGGTTTCGCCCCGGTAGGAAAAGTCGAGGCGCCAGGGGGCAGAGGCGCCGCCGCTGAGGCTGACCTGCCCACGCAAGATGGGCTGCCCTGCGGGTGGCAACCAAAGCCCCGGCGGAAGCGGGGTGGGGCTTGCGGTGGGGAGTTCGGTCACGGCGGGGGCAAAAGGCGAGGGAGTGGAGGAACCTTCCTGCGCGGCTGCGGGTTGGGGTAAAGACATCCAAGCTAGCCAAAACAGCGCCAGGTACAAACGCCAAGCCATTTAGAAGCCGATGTTCAGCCAGTCGGTTCCGAGCAGAACCGAAACCCCAACCAGGCAGGAGAAGATGAAAATGAGAAAACCGCAGCCGCAGCCGCAAAAGCCGCCGCGCCCAAAGCCAAATTTTTTTTGCAGCCAGTCGGTGAGAGCGTCTAACAAGAAGAGTTTGAGCAAACCAGAGAGACATCCGGGACGGTCGTTCATGGGGTTCTCCTTTTTATTTGAGAGTGGCAGTGAATGAGTTTAACATGATTTGCCCCAGTTGGCAAAAGACGCGCTACGCCCTTTGGGGCTTTCCTAAAGTCCAAAAAACGCCATCATCCCCTGCCCCGTAAGCCCCGGCGAGGGAAAAGAAAACCCCCTCCTACCAGGCGGGAGGGGGAGGATGATTAGGGTCTGCCGGGGCGCATTCCGCCGCCGCCAGAGCCGAGGGTTGTAACAACCTGGGAAACGCTAAAAGTCTGAAACACGCTTCCGGGGGCGTAGCCGCCACTTTGGTACAAGCCATCTGCCTGGGCTGCGGAGGAGGTTCCGCCGAGGGAAAAGGTGTAAGAGCCGCCGCTTTTCAGGCTGGGCGCAGAAAACACCAGGGTCTGAAAGTCTTTCAGCGGGGCAAAGGTCAAAATTTCGTTTCCGGCGCTATCTTCGATGTGAACCAAAGTCCCTGCCGCCTGCAGGTTGGGGAAATATGCCAAAACCGAGTTCTGGCTGGAGTATGCCCCCGGCGCTTGCGCCATGCCCGCACTGCCCGCCGCCACAAACACCCCGCCGCTCATGGTGAATCCGCCGTCATAATCCAAAGCGCCATTCATTTGTTCGGTCGGACCGTTCACAATCACCACGCCATCAGTCATTTCAATCGCGCCGTTGGCATCCAACCCATCGCCGCGAGCATTGACAACGACATAGCCGCCGTAAATGTACAGGTAATAAGAACCGCTGTAGTTAAAAGTCTCCTGCCCGCCGGGCTGCTGCCGTCCGCCAGGCATTGCGCCAGAAGAATCCGTTCCTCCGGCAACGTTAATGCCATCATCGCTGGCAGTCACGCGGATAGTTCCGCCGTTGATGGTGATGACGGCGCTCTCCAAACCCTCGTAAGACTGGCTGATGTTCATCTCGCCGCCATTAATCGTCAGGCTGGATTCGGCGTGTATTCCGTCATCGCCACTGACAATCTCGAACACGCCGCTCTCAATGGTAATGTAGCCCTTCTCCGGGTCTTCCTCGTTGTCAGATTTCAGGGCATCGCCCCCG
>DYNS01000181.1 GCA_020720965.1 Anaerolinea sp.
GATACCGTACCCGCTCTTTTTCCCTGCTGCGGGAGCCTCTCTTCACTGCCCTCGTGCTCATTCTCATTTACACGCCGGTCTTCATCGTAGACGCTTTCTTCGTTTCCTCTGGTTCCATTGCTGCCCGGTTGGATTACGCCATTGCAAGCGCCCCTTATGTCATCGCTGCGGTGGCTGGCGAACTGCTGATAGGCGGCTTGTTTGCCCAGGTGCTGGCGCTTTCCTTCCCGGCTCCCTGGGGGCGCAGGCAGGCTTTACAACCCTCCCCCTCCGAGCGCAGTTTGGAAGTGCGCTTTCTTTTCAATACCGGGGCAATCACTGTCATTCTGCTCATTGCCTTGCTGGCAGGGGATTGGGTTGTGGCAGGCGCAGCCGCTCGCGAGATGATTAAAAATCGCATGAAAAGCACCGCTGAAATGGCGGGATACAGCGTCCCTTTCTTTTTGGAAACCGGGCAAAACCTGGCTCTGCAAATTTCGGACCTGCCAGCGGTGGAAAGCCAATCGGGCGAAGCCCTGAATGAACTGCTCAACGCCCAAATGCGGGCTGTCCCCTACTTTGACCAGATTCTACTCTTTGACATCGAAAAGACCCTCATCGGGCGTTACCCGGCGTCTTCCGGCGTGGAACAAAACCTGTACCCCGAAGAAGCCATCGGGCTGGAACTGGCATTCGGGGGCGTACTCAGCCAGACCTACAGCATCCCGCCCCTTTCTCCGGGCGGTTCGGCGAGGGTATCGTTTATCGTGGCGGTCTCATCCTCCCCCAACCAACTGCCGGAACGGGTGATTGTCGCCCGCACCAATCTGGAGACGAATCCCTTCAGCCAGCCTCTCCTCAGCAGCCTCAAAGCCGTCTCCGAAGTTGGCGGCGAAGGCATTTTGCTGGACGACAACCAAAGGATTCTCTATCACCCCTCCCCGTCAATGGTGATGACCTCTCTCGCGGTTGCTCCCTCCACCGAGTCGCGCTTCTTTGACGATACCGCCCCCAACGGAACCCGCAACCTGGTCTATTATCAACCCGTCACCGGGCGCTCTTGGAGTGTTGTCCTCACCGTCCCTGCCCAACAAGCCCAGCAACTTGCCATCTCCATCGCCGCGCCCCTCTCCGCCATGATATTGGGCTTGGCGGTTGTTGCCCTGGTCTCTCTGCGGATGGGCTTGCGAACTGTCACCAACTCTTTGCAAAACCTGGCAAGCGAAGCCCAACGTATTTCGCAAGGGCAGTTAGACCACTCCCTCACCGTTCACGGCGTGGACGAAGTGGGGCAACTGCGCCGCGCTTTCGAGCAAATGCGAGTCAGCCTGCAATCCCGCCTGGAAGAACTCAACCGCCTCCTGCTTGTCAGCCAGGGGGTTGCCTCTAGCCTGGATATGCAAGACGCCATCCAACCCGTGATGGAAGCCGTTCTGGCGACTGGCGCAAGCGCGGTGCGGGTTGTTATGCCCTCGCTGGAAGAAGACGCCGGGCAGGAACAGAATCATCTCTACGCGCTGGGACCCTCCAAAGAAAAGTACACTTATCTGGATGAGCAGGTCTATCGCCTTTCGCAAACGCAAGAACGCCTCGTCCTGACCAATGTCGCCCGCGCCCGAGGCTTTGAACTGAGCGCCGGGAAGCCTCAGCCCGCCTCCCTCATCGCCGTATCCCTGCGACACGAAAACCGCAACTACGGCGTGCTTTGGGCGGCATACGACCAAACCCGCCTCTTCGCCGAAGCCGACGTCAGTTTTCTGGCGACCCTCTCCGGGCAGGCGGCTCTTGCCGCCTCCAATAATCATCTTTTCCGCACGGCGGAAGTGGGGCGGCAGCGCCTGGCAGCCATCCTTGCCTCCACGCCTGACCCGGTGCTCGTCACCGACCAGTACAACCGTCTTTTGCTTGCCAACCCGGCGGCATGGCAGGTCTTGGGCGCGGCAGTGGGAACCGGCGAAGGCAAGCCGATAGAAAAACTCATCAGCCAGGCATCTTTGCTGGATTTGTTGACCAGCACCTCGGCGGACAAAGTCTCTGCCGAAGTGAATCTCCTCAACAACCAGGTGTACCTCGCCACTGCCTCCCCGGTTTTGGCGGAGGGGCATTCGGTTGGGCGGGTTTGCATCCTGCGGGATGTAACCCACTTCAAAGAGCTGGACACGATGAAGACCGAGTTTGTCAACACCGTCAGCCACGACTTGCGCTCCCCCCTCACGCTGATGCGCGGATACGCCACCATGCTGGAGATGGTCGGCGCGCTGAACGAACAACAGCAAGGCTATGTTAAGAAAATCATCTTCGGCGTAGAGAACATGGCGAGGATGGTGAACAACCTGCTAGATTTGGGGCGCATCGAAGCCGGAGTGGGCTTGCAGTTGGAAACCATCCCCGTGCCGGATATGCTGGAGCGGTTCGTGGGCGCGTTGCAGTTGCAAGCCTCCCAAAAGAAGATTGAACTCTCCCTCCAGTCTTCCGAGACATCCATCCCCACTATCGAAGCGGATGCCGCCCTGTTGCAGCAGGCAATGTACAACCTGGTGGAAAACGCCATCAAGTACACGCCGCAAGGCGGGCGGGTGACTGCCCGGCTCAAGTTCCTGCCGGATGTATTGTCTTTTGAAGTGGAAGACAACGGCATTGGAATTGCCCCCATAGACCAGCCGCGCCTCTTTGAGAAGTTTTACCGGGGCGGTCAGCGCGAGGCACGCGAGCAAAAAGGCTCTGGGTTGGGGCTTGCCATTGTGCGCTCCATCGCCGAAAGGCACGGCGGCAAGGTTTGGCTGGAGAGTCAGTTGGGGCGGGGCAGCACCTTCTCGCTGCAAATTCCCCTGCATCAGCCCAAACCGCCCAAAGAAGCCGATGCGCCCCGGCTTTCGTGACCTTCTATAATCAAATGTTTTACGGTATAATGCCATGCCGCTCAACCCGTTGAACGGCATGGTTTTTGTTTCAACCTGCTTGTCAAAAAGCGCTATTTTTCAACTTCAGTGAGGTAACCGAATGTCCACCAAGCGTACTTATCAGCCTAAAATCCGCCGCCGTGTCCGCGTGCATGGCTTCCGCTCCCGCATGGAAACTGCCGATGGGCGGGAAGTTCTCAAACGCCGCCGCCAACGCGGTCGTGTTCGTCTGACAGTTAAATCCAACAATCACGTCAAACGGGTTCGCTGGTAGGCTGCTCGAGGCGTTCTGCCTCGTGCGCTTGCCAGTTTAATGCTAAGGGGCAAGGGTGAAACGCAGTTTTCGCCTTACCCGGTCTGCTGATTTCAAGCGGGTGCGGAATGATGGCAAATCTTACGCGCACCCGCTTCTTGTGTTACTCGTTGCAGCATCAGAGCAGGAACACGCGCGGGTCGGAATCAGTGCAGGGAAATCATTGGGGGGCGCAGTCCAGAGAAACCGCGCCAAACGCCTCATTCGAGAAGCCATTCGTCCATTTTTGGCAAGTATCCCTGCCAGTTTAGACCTTGTGTTCATTGCACGCAAGCCAGTACTAACGTCTGACTTTAAGACGATACAAAAATCCTTGCGCGGCTTACTACGCCGGGCAGGATTTTCCTCCGATGCGGAGTGAAGACCGATGTGTGCCGAACATTACCTGCCAAATGATTATTCTGACGAGCCGCACTTGCACGATTTGCCGCGCACCTGGCGTAATTTTGCCCGCCTGCCCCTGCTGGGGGTCATTCGGCTCTATCAGGCGACTCTTTCCAAGGGAATGCCCCCCAACACCTGCCGGTTTTACCCATCCTGTTCCCATTACGGTTATCAAGCCATTTACAAATACGGCGCGCTCAAAGGCTCTCTCATGGCTGGCTGGCGCGTTTTGCGTTGTAACCCCTTCAATCCGGGCGGGTACGACCCGGTTCCATAGGAGATTTAATGAAGTTGAACCGCCTTTTTTTGTTTTTTGCCCTTGCCTCTTTGGCGGGGTTGCTTAGCGCCTGCGGCGCTCAGCCCGCTACCAACTGGCCCGGTGTTACAACCAACGGCGAGCTGATTTTCCTCTCCTCCGGTCAGCATGTCTATACTGTCCAAGCCAGCGATGGCTTGGAAGTGAGCGCAGGCACACGCTTTCCCCTGGAAGCAGACGCGAACCACAGCCTCTATGCCCCGGTAGCCCTTGGAGATGATGGGCTGATGCTCGTTGGCAACGCATCCCAAGCCAATCACGACCTCTTCGCAGTCGACTCTGCAACCGGAACCCCGCGCTGGACTTTCTCCGAAGTCAAACTGCCCTGGATTGCAGGCGCACTGACCCTGGACGGCAACTTCTATGCCCCGGCAGGCGATGGCAACCTGTACTCCTTCAGCGCAGACGGGCAGTTACGCTGGAAGCAGGAACTCTCCGAACACGCCCTATGGACTAAACCGGTTACGGATGGCTCCTCCGTCTATCTCGCCACCCTCGACCATGTTCTCTATTCCCTGCAACCCGAAACAGGGGCAAAGAACTGGCAAAAGGAAGTGGATAACGGCATCGTAGGCGCTCCTGCCCTGGCAGACGGCACGCTCTACTTTGGGACTCTCTCCGGCACCCTGTATGCCCTCAACGCCCAAACCGGCGACATCCTCTGGCAGACTCAGTTGGACGGCAACATTTGGGGAACCCCCGCCTTGGACGGCGAAACTCTCTACATCGGCACCGTTTACGGCAGCGCCGGTAAATTCTACGCCCTCAACGCCCAAACCGGCGTTACCGCCTGGGTGTACGAAGACGAAGGCTCCATCATCGCCGGAGCCCTTGTTCTGCCAGACCAGGTCATCTACGTCACCGAAAAGGGACGGGTACAGTCCATGAACAAACAGGGCGTTCCCGTCTGGCAGCAGGAACTCCCCAAAAATAAAATTTACGTCACCCCCATCCAGATAGGGGATTCCATCCTCGTCACCCCGATGGGCTCCGAGTTCCTCATGGTCGCATACAACTTTACCGGCGCCCAAAAGTGGACCTTCACCCCCGCCAAATAGGAAAGAACTATGTGGGACTTACTCATTGTTAACCCGTTTACCAACATTCTCCTGCTTATTTACGCCCTGGTGGGGAATTTTGGCGTGTCCATCATCCTCTTCACCCTCATCATCCGCCTGCTCACCCACCCCATTATGGCGCAGCAGATAAAATCCAGCGCCGCCATGCAGGAACTGATGCAATCGGAAGAGTTCAAAAAAATTCAGGAAAAGTACAAAAACGACAAAGAGAAACTGGCGCAAGAGCAAATGCGAATCTACCAGGAGCGCGGAATCAGCCCTTTTGGCTCCTGCCTGCCCACCCTCATCCAGTTTCCCATTCTCATTGGCTTTTACCAGAGCATTGTCCGCGCTATTGCCGCCACCCCCATGCAATTAACCAGCCTGGTACGCAGCGTGTACCCCTGGCTCGAAAACATTACCCCCTCCGCCAGCCTCTCCGCCCTCATCCCCATTCAGAGCCAATTTTTGTGGATGGACCTGGGGCAGCCAGAGCGGATACTCATCCCTGGGCTTTCGTTTGGTATTCCGGTCCTAGCCATCATCGTAGGCTTAACCACCTTCGTACAGACCAAACTCACCATGCCGCCCTCTGCCAGCGGCTCTAATGACCAGACCGCCCAAATGAATCAGATGATGGGGATTTACATGCCCCTGCTTTTGTTCTACTTCTCACTTAATTTTGCCTCCGGTTTGGCGGTTTACTTCATCACCAGCAACCTGGCAGGCATTGCCCAATACGCGGCGCTCGGAAAAGTAAACTGGAGCAACCTCTTCGGCATGAAGAAAAGCCCTGCCCCAGCCACCAAGACGAAGACCGGCAAATAAAATTGCCAGGGAGAAGGAATGGAAAGAACAACCCTCGAAGTGATTGCCCCCTCGGTAGAAGAAGCCGTTGCTCGCGGCGCAGAACAATTGGGTGTCGCCAAAGAATTGCTGGATGTGGAAATCCTGGACGAAGGCGCCAAGGGCTTCCTCGGCTTTGGTTCCCGTGACGTGCGCGTGCGCCTCGCCCTGCGCGAGACGGATGCACCCCAGACAACTCCCACCCTGGAAAAGCCCCAAACTGCCCCTGTTGCCTCTGCTTCCTTACCCCAGGCAGGAGATGACCTGCTGCGTTTTGCCGAGCAGAATGTGAAAGAGTTGTTACTGCGAATGAAAGTGACCGCTCAGGTGCAGGCTGCCTACGGTGAAACCGAACCGGGCGGCGAAACCCCCGTCCTCATCAACATTCATGGCGAAGATTTAAGCGTCCTCATCGGTCGCCGCGCCGAAACGCTGAACGCCCTGCAATACATCATCGCCCTCATCATCAGCAAGGAAGCCGGGCATTGGGTGCAAGTTTTGGTGGATGTGGAAGGCTACC
>DYNS01000007.1 GCA_020720965.1 Anaerolinea sp.
GAATCCCAAAAAACGGTGATGGCAGTCGTTACAACAAAAGACCCCACAATGACAGAGGCAATGCTTTCCAATTGACGATGCCCGTAGGGGTGTTCCATATCTGGCGGCTTGTTTGCCAGGCGCACAAACACACTTGCCACCACATAATACGCCACATCTGATGTGGAATTAATCCCCTCCGCCAGTAACGCCGGGCTATGCCCCGTAACCCCAAAAAATGTCTTTACTGCTGCCAAAATAATGTTAGACCCCAAACCCAGGTTCACGGCTAACAAGCTCTTTTTGTCTCTTTCATGGCTCATGAGCGCATTGTAACGCCAAAACAAACATCCCGGAATATAATTCCGCCCCGGAGAACCCCAAAAAATGAATTGCCCTCACTGCGCCGCCACCTTAACCCCCAAATTTTACAAAGGGATGCTGGAAGTGGACTACTGCCCTCAATGCCGGGGGATGTGGTTGGAAGAACATGAGTTGGACCGACTGGAAGATACCGCCTTTTCCCAGGACGAGTACAAAGGCTCTCTCCTTCACCGTCAGCAAAACAGCGCCCGCCCCTGCCCGGTCTGCGGCGACCTGATGCAAGAGTTCCAATATCGCCTTTACAACCTGCGCCTGGAGTTTTGTCCTCAAAGACACGGCTTCTGGTTGGATGCCGGAGAAGAGCAGCGCGTGTTGCAAATTATGCGCCAAAGAGCCGCCGAAGTGCAGCGCAAGCACAGCGCCGAAGCCGAGTGGCAGGACATTCTCAAAAATCTGCATCGCTTTTTTCAGGAAGGCTTATGAAGAACCCGCACCTGCGCCGCGCCGCTGTTCCCCTTCTCTTCCTCCTCATCACCTGGCTGGCATACGGCTGGCAAATTAAAGACCTCGGCTTTTACTGGGACGATTGGGCTTTTGTTTATCGCTACCAGACCCTCGGCATTTTCAGAACCATTTACTATGCCAGCGCCCGACATTTGGGGGCATACGCCCTTATGCCCGGCTTCCTCCTTGCGGGCAGTTCCCCCCTTCTTTGGCACATTTACAGCATCTTTCTGCGTTGGCTCGTCAGCCTGCTTGCCTGGCAGGCATTCAAGGCGCTGCTGCGCCCTCAACAAACCCTTTTGGCAACCCTCAGCGCCGCCCTCTTTGCGGTTCACCCCGCCTTTAGTCAGCAAGCCATCGCCGTCATCTACAGTTTGCAATTTGTCACCTACGGGCTTTTCCTGCTCTCCTTTTGGGCAATGCTGCAAGCCCAAAACCGCCGCTCCTGGGCATGGGCAATTCTCGCCCTCCTCAGCCAGGCGGCGCACCTCTTCATTGTGGAATACTACGTGGGATTGGAACTGATTCGCCCTTTGGCGCTCTTCCTCATTCTTTCACATCTCCCCCTGCTGCAAAGGATAAAAAACAGCCTGTGGGCATGGCTGCCGCACCTCGGCATTTTCCTCGCTTACGCCCTCTGGCGCTCCGGCATCTTTGGCGGCGAATTTGTGGATTACGGTTATAAAACCATCACCGCCCTTTGGCAAGCCGACCCTCGCGCCGCCCTGCTGGAAACCCTGGAATACGGCGTAAAAGACAGCCTCGTCCTGCTCGTCCAATCCTGGGCGAACACCCTCAGCCCCCAGGCAATAGACTTTTCGCAGCCCTACCACCTCTTCTCCCTGCTCATTGCGGTTTTGGCGGCGGCTGGTTTGGCTTGGGCATTCTCCCGCCTGCACCCCGCCCCCCAGGGAGAAGAAAATCCCTTGCCCGCCTTTTGGTTTGGGTTGTTTGCCGCCCTGGTTGGCTTCATCCCTGCCTGGTTTGTGCGCCGCCACATTGTGGAACCCGGCAACTTCGGCGACCGCTTCGCCCTGGCAAGCCTGCTCGGAGCCAGCCTTTTGCTGGCAGCCCTGTTGCAATACTTTGCCCGCCGCCGCAGCATCCTGCTCACCGCCATCTTCATTGGGCTGGCAGTGGGGGCGCAAATGCGCTACGCCAATTTTTACCGCTGGGATTGGGAGCGCCAACTGCGAACCTATTGGCAAATCTACTGGCGCGCCCCCGCTTTGCAAGACGGAACTGTTCTGCTTGGGTATAACGCCATTTCCACAACGGCGATTAATTATGTCGGCGGGGTTGCCATCAATAATCTTTATACCATCCCCGCGCAGGCAATCGCCCCCCGCGTCTGGTACGCCAACTACGCCAAAGTCCCCATTGCCGAGAATTTGGATGCCTTCCGCGCTGGAGAATGGTCTTACACCGATAGGTTTGCGGGCTACCAGAACCTCATCACCGCCCAAAATGTAATCGGCGTGGATTACGATACCCCAGGGCGCTGTCTGCGTCTGCTAACCCCCAACGACCCCAGCCTGGCAGACCTGCCAGAAGGTTTTGCCCCGGTGAAGGATTTTTCCAACCCTGCCCTCATTCAACCCCAAAACGCTCTCCTTCCGCCCGCGCATATCTTTGGGCAAGAGCCAGAGCTGGGCTGGTGCGAAACCTTCCAGCGGGCATCGCTTGCCCGTCAGCAGGGGGATTGGCAAGGGGCGCTGGATTTGTTCGGGCAGGCGCAGGAAGCCGGGCTGCAACCCCTCCACCCGGATGAACTCTTCCCGTTCATTCAATCTCATGCCATGCTGGGCAACTGGCAAGAAGCGCAGGCGCTTAGTTTGCAATCCTACGCGCAAATGCACAAAGTGCGCCCCAGTCTTTGCGCTCTTTGGGGGCAGCTCCTTTCCGCTTCGCCTCAGCCAGAGGCGGCGAGGGAGGCGTACCAGGCGTTGAATCAACAAATCTCCTGCCCGTAGGTTGGGGCAGGAGATTTGTTTGCAGGTGAGAAAAGCCCGAAGGCGGTTACAACTCCGAGAGCAGGCTCCGATATTCTTCGGCGTTGGGCGGGTTGAGGGTCAGAATCTTCTGGATGACGCGGGCTACGCCTTCTTTATCGCCTGTTACCATCAACTGGTCGCCAATTTTATCCAGCATGGCAATGGCTTCTTCGTTTTTACCGGCTTTTTCGTATTGTTCGGCGAGGGCGCTTTGCAGCATCATCTCTTCGGGGTGTTCGGCGTTTAGTTTTTCCAAAAAGGTGATGGATTCGGGGATGTGATTGTTGGTGTCGAGATAGGAGATGAAGGAATCCAACTCGGCTTGGGCTTGGGCGTTTTGCGCCAGGCGCAGGTTTAGTTCCACCAAATTTTCCCGAATGGAGGCATCGTCCGGTTTAAGGGTGCGGATTTGCTCGTAAACCCGAATTGCCTGCCGCCAGTCCAGGCGCTGCATGTCAATATCTGCCATGCGTTGCAGGATGCGTAAACTCCATTCTCGGTTTACGTTGGGCTGCTGCGAGATTTTTAGGGCGGTGGTGAAGGTTTTTCGGGCTTTATCCAACTCTGCCAGGCGATAGTAAATATCCGCCAGGTCCATATACTCGCCGACGGCGTCATCCAACTGCCCGCGTGCGGTTTGCTGGTCAATTAGCCGGACTCGGGTTGCCAGGTCCATTGGGGAGATTTGTAAAATGCGTTTTAGCAGGTTCACTGCTTGCCCACTCTCTCCGCGCATACTGTAGGCGTTGGAGACGGCGGTGAATTTGGCAATGGCTTCGGGGGTGCGTCCCTCGCGGATGAGCAGGTCGCCGATGAGGATGTGCAGGGGCAGGTAGGTGGGGGCGTAGGAGAGGGCGTAAAAGGCTTCGTCCATGGCGGAGCGGAGGTGGTTGGCGCGTGCCAGGGCGTTGATGCGGTTCATCGAGTCTATGACGTGGCTGGATTGGGCTTGAACGATGATGTCTGCCAGGGGTAGGGCTTGGTCGCCTTCGGCTCTGGGCATTTCGCGGCGGGTTTTTGCCAGGTGCTGTCTCCAGTTTACCCGCACGAGCATTTGTTCGATGTTGCGACACATTTTTTGCAGGGTGGGGGCATCGTTTTCACGGGCGAGGGATTCCAATACCGGTTCGTAGAGTTGCCCAATGACTTCGGCTTCTTCTTCGGGTGCGGTTCCCGAATCGGCAATTTTGAGGGCTTCCATGTAGGCGGTTGCGGCTTCTTTGTTGCGCCCGCTTTGGCAGAGAATGCTGCCGCTGAGGAGGTGGGCGGCAAGAGTGTAGTCGTCATGCTTCAGGCTTTGTTGCAGGTTCTTCAGTCCGCTTTCTCTTCCGGCGGTGATGGAGCGCAACAACCCCAGGTCGAAATGGGCGGCGGGGTGCTGAAAGCCGTTTTCGATTGCCTTTTCCAACTCGTTGGCGGCGTTTTCGTCCTGGTTGTGGGTTTGGGCATCTATGGCGGCGCTGAGGTGTAACAGGATTTTGGTATGTTCAGCCTGGGAGGGCAGTTGCCCGGTTCCACTGCCTTTCATAATGGATTGCAGCCCGCGCCTTGCCTGGGCTTCTGCGCTGTCGTCCGAAAGGTCGAAAAGCACTTCTGCCAGGGCGGTGAGGGCTTTTTGGCGGGCTTCGGTAATGGGGTCGGGGCTTTCTACAATTTTGTCTTTGGGGGCTTCCAGCTCTTTGACGGCTGCCATTCGCAAAGGACCTGTGCCGCCGCGTGGGCGCATGGGTTTGGGCAGGCTGCGCCCGCTTCTTAGCAGTTCCATTGCCTGACGGGCTTCGGCGCTGCTGGGGTCCAGTATCAGGGCGTGATGCACGACCTCGGCGGCTTTTGCCTGGTTGCCGCCGTGCAGCAGGATGCTTGCCAGGGCAATGTATTCGGTAATTGCCTGACGGGTTTGCCCGGTCTTTTCGTGAATCAGCGCCAGGCGCGAGCGGGCGTTGATGTTTTCCGGGTTCACCTGCACCACTCTTAACCAGTTTTCGATGGCTTTTTCCACTTCTCTGGCTTTCAGGTAGAGTTCTGCCGCTTGCAGGGCGGCGTTCATGGCTTCGCGCAGGTTGCCCAGGCGCTCGTTTAGTTGGGCAATTTTCTCAAATGCGATGGGGTCTTCCGGGCTGAGTTTTGCCACCTGCTGGTAAACGCCCAGCGCCTCGTCATATTTTTGCAGTTGGTACAGTGCCAGGGCGTAACTGTTGAGCGCCTTGGGGTTTTCTGGGAATTCTGCCAGCGCTTTTTTGTAAGAGCGGGCGGCTTGTTCCCAACTTTGGTCCCAGGCGGCAGAGTGACCGTCCTGAATGGCGCGTTGAAAGATTGCTTCGTTTCCAGCCATAAACACACGTCCTTAGGGGCGAATTTCCAGGGGCTGCATGGCTCCCCAGTTTTTGCCAAATTTTGCTTCGGTGGAGAGGGGAATTTGCAGGGGGTAGGCGTTTTCCATTGTCTGCTGTACCACCCGCGCAGTGGATTCTAATTCCGTTTCGGGGCATTCCAGCACCACTTCGTCATGCACTTGCAGGAGCATTTTTCCGTTTAAGCCTGCCGCCTTGAGCGCGGAGGGGATTTTGAGCATGGCTAATTTCATAATATCCGCCGCCGTGCCCTGAATGGGGGCGTTAATGGCTTCCCGTTCTTCGCGTTGGCGGTCTTGTTGTTTTAGCAGCCCTTGCAGGGCGGGGAAGTAACGCTTGCGCCCCAGAAGAGTTTCCACGTAGCCTTGCTCTGCCGCCTGTTTACGAATCTTTGCCAGGTAACGCTGCACGCCGGGGAAGCGTTGAAAGTAAGTCTCCACAAATTTTTGCGATTCCGCCAGGGTTAGTTCGGTGGAGCGGGTAAGCCCAAAGGAAGACATGCCATATATCAGCCCGAAGTTGATGGCTTTGGCGTGGCGGCGCATCTCGCCAGTCACTTTCTCCAGCGGGATGTTGTAAATGGCGGCGGCGGTTGTGGCGTGAATATCCTGCCCTTCCCGAAAGGCTTGCAGCATCGCTTCGTCACCCGCCACATGCGCCACAATCCGCAACTCCACCTGAGAGTAATCTACCGAGAGCAACAGGTTGCCAGAATCTGCCACAAATCCGCTGCGTACCCGCCGCCCGGTTTCGGTGCGGGTGGGGATGTTCTGCAAATTGGGGTTGTTGGAAGAAAGCCGCCCGGTGACAGCCGCCGTCTGGCTATAGGAGGTATGCACCCGCCCGGTTGCGGCATCCACTGCGGCGGGCAGGGCATCTACATAGGTCGATTTTAATTTGGAAAGTTCGCGGTGCTCCAACACCAAATCCACTGCCGGGTGTTGCCCGCGCAGCAAATCTAACACTGCCGCCGCAGTAGAAAAATGCCCACTGGCATTTTTTTTGCTGCCCTGGGGCGGTTTTAAGCCCAAAACGCTAAACAAAACCTCTGCAAGTTGTTGGGTGGAGTTCAGGTTAAAGGATTTGCCCACCATCTCAAAAACGCTGGCTTCCAGGGTTTTTAGCCTTTCGGTAAGTTCTTTGCCAAACTGCTCAAAAAACGTCAGGTTCAGGCGCACCCCGGTCATTTCCATTTCCGCCAAAACGCTTATCAGGGGCATTTCCATCTCATCCATCAGATGATTCAGCCCGGCGCGTTTCAAATCGGCTTGCAAGAGTGGCATCAGGCGCAGGCAAACTTCTGCATCTGCCACCGCGTAAGGCGCGGCAGCCTCCACTGCCACCTGCTCCATGGAAATCTGGCTTTTTCCAGAGCCAATCAGGCTTTCAATGCGGGTCATTTCCTCGTTTAGCCGCACAAAAGCCAGGTTTTTCAAGCCCAGGTTGCGCGACCCGGCATCAATCAGCCATTCGGCAATCATCGTGTCAAAGGCGAGGGGGGCAACCCTTAGCCCCTGCCTTGCCAGCATAATATAGTCATATTTGGCGTTGTGGGCAATTTTGGGGATGTGCGGGGAGGTGAGGGATTCTTTCAGCCGATTCATCACCAGCGCCACAGGCAGGTTCTGCGCTCCCACATGCCCCAGCGGAATGTACCACCCTTTGCCTGCTTCGGTTGCGAGAGAAATTCCCACCAACCGGGCTTGCATGGCATCGGTGGAGGATGTTTCGGTGTCGAAGGCAATCACATGCGCTTTTTGCAGGGTTTGCGCCAGCGCGTCCAATTCTGCCTCGGTTTGGACGATGCTTACCTGCAGGTTGCTGACCGGGGCGGGGGTTGGGCGCAGGGGGGCGGGCGTTTCGCCAAAGAGCGATAACTGTCCCACAGCCTGCCGGGGGGCGGGTTCGGTTTTGCGTAAGCCGCTCAACCTGCCGAGCAGGGTCTTAAACTCCAATTCTCGAAAGAGGCTTTCCACCTTGGACAGGTCAAAGCGTTGGGTGTGGGCTTGTTCCAGGTCCAGCCGAATCGGCAGGTCGGTATGAATTTGCGCCAGGGCGCGGCTCAGGTAGGCGGTTTCGCGGTTTTCTTCCAGCTTTTGGCGGGTTTTGGGGGCAATCTCTGGCAGGTGCGCGTAAATTTCGTCCAGCGAGGCATAGGTCTGGTACAGGGATTGGGCGGTTTTTTCGCCCACGCCCTTCACGCCGGGGATGTTGTCGGAGGTGTCTCCTACCAGGGCTTTGTAATCCACCACCAGGCGGGCTGGCACGCCAAAGCGGGCAATCACTTCTTCATCGGTGCGGTAGTCTTTGCTTTCGCCGCTTTCTGGCAGGTTGACGATGATGTGGCTGCCGACCAGTTGGAGCAGGTCTCTATCCCCGGTGATGATGCGAACCCCCAGCCCTTGTGCGGCGGCTTGAGTTGCCACCGAGCCGAGGATGTCGTCTGCTTCGTAGCCTTCCATCTCCAGGCGGGGGATGTTGAAGGCATCTACCAGTTGCCGAATCCGTTCCATTTGGGGGCGCAGGTCTTCCGGCATTTTGGCGCGGGTGGCTTTGTAGGCGGGGTACAGTTCGTCTCGGAAGGTTTTGCCGGTGTCAAAGGCGACTGCCAGGTATTCGGGTTGGTCGTTTTCCAGGATGTTGAGCAGTACGCGGGCAAAGCCAAAGACCCCGGCGGTTGGTTCTCCGCTGCTGGTTTGCCAACGCGCCCCTGCCGCGCCGCTGCTGAGGGCAAAATACATGCGGTAGGCGAGGGCGTGTCCGTCTATGAGGGTGAGAGTGGGGGGCATGGTGTTAATTTACCATAAAACGGCTTATAAAAATATTTCCTCCTCCGGGCCGGGAAGAGGAAATGGAGGTGGTTAAACCTTAGGTTGGTTGTTTACTCTATCCCCAATCCCTGACGCTCGCGGGTGCTGCGGATAAAATCGCGTACTAATTTTTGCGGGTGCGGCTCGGAACTTCCCATAATGAGGTAGCCCGGCGCCCAAAAGTCTTTGGATGGGTTATCTTTGGCGTAGCGAGGAAAGTCGGCAAAGAGTTTTTCGGAGGTTTGCTGACGGATGATTCTCATAATGTAGCCTGGCGCGGTGGAGGGCGGTACGCGCAAGACCCACTGTAGATAGTCCGGGCGGACGGCGATGTATTCCAGCCTCCAGCCAAAGGCAATGCAAACCTGCGGAACCCAGCTGTTGAGACGGTCGGCGGCATCGCCAATGAGGTGGTGAGTGTCGAAGCGCGGGACGAGCAAACAGGCGTATGCCAGGTTTGCCATTGCGGGGGAGGCGGGTTCTAATAAAATTCGGTGGGCAACCTGCGTAACCGATTCGGCGACATTTTGGCGGCGGGTTTCCATAAGCGAGGGGTCTTTTACGGTCTGTTTGCGGGTGACTGCCAGGTCTTCGGGCAGGTTGAGGGAGTCGGTTTCGTCCATGGCGGGCAGGGGGCGGGAGAGGGTTTCCACTTCCTGCATTTTGGCTGCCAGGGTTTCATCCATCGCCGGGATGTGGCGGCGCAGGGTATCGCGCCGGATGGGGGGCGAACTTTCCTGGCTGAAGACCGGTATGGGGTTGGAAGGGGCTTCCAACTGATGCGGCGGGGCGGTGACGGGTTCGTCTGTGGGGCTGCGGAAGTTCGGCGCGGGGACTTCCCAGGGCATGGGCAGGGCGCTGCGCCCGGAAGGGACGGGCGGGGGAACTTCTCCGAGCAGGTCCGAGAAGGTGGGAAGCAGGTCTTCTTCCGGGCTTGGCAGGGCGGGGTCTTCTGTCAGGGGCAAAAAGGGCGGCAGGTTTCCGCTGGCGTTGGGGGCGATGTCTGGCGGGGTTTCGGTGAGGTTCTTGATGAGTTTGTTGGCTTGGGAGCGGATGGTGCTGAAGGGGGTTTCGCCGTCAAAGACCAGGGCTAAAATCATGCTGGCAGAGAGTTTGCGGGCGTATAAAACGTGTTGGGCTTCGGTGGCTTGCAACCGAATGAAGCGCAGCAGGTCGCTGTCGTTTTCTCTGTCCCAGTAACGGTTGATAGATTGGGAAAGTTCTTGCGCCGCTTCGCGGGAGAGCTGCCCGGCGTATGCCCAGAGTTCGTTTTCGCGGGTGATGAGGGCGGCTTGGGCGGATGATTCCAGAGTGAGGCGGGTGAGGTGTTGGGCGGCGCGGCTTACGTCTGTTATCCACACCATGCGGGATGTTTCTGCCAGGCTGCGGGGGGCCTTTTCCACTTTGGGCGAGGCGGGCAGGGGCGCGGCGGTGGGGCGGGTGAGCATCTGTTGCAGGCGTTCTTGCAGGGCGGGTACAAGCAGGGGCTTGGTAAAAGTCGCCGCAAAGGTGAGTTCCCCGCTGTTTATTTCCTGTTGTGGGCGGCGGATGAGGACGAATTGCACATCCGCCTTGATTTGTTGCAGAGCAAAGCAAATATCGCGCACCGAAAGGTCTATGTCTTCCAATTCGCCATCCAGCAGGGCGATGGGGCAGTTGCTGCGGCGCAGGTAATGAATGGCTTCGGAGAAGTCGGAGGTGGCGAAGACCTCAAATTGCGAGGCATCCAATCCTTTTTTAAGGAGTGCGCCCAGGTTGGGAAGGGGAGAAACGACCAGCAACGGGGTTGTCATACATTTTGAGTTTATCATGCTGCGATTTGTAGCACAAGCGCAGGGGCGAGGCGAAACATTTCAAATTCCGGTCAGTTGGTGGCAAATAAAAAGCCGCCTTGCGGCGGCTGGAATTTTACGCGGCAGGCGGGAGTGGTCCCCCATACACGGCTTCTGCCGGTTTGTTTCGCAGGGTTACAAACCCCACCACGACGGGAATGCCAACTGCAATAACGCCCACGCACAGCATCCCAATCCCGGTGGCGATGGCGGCGGTGGGGTCGCTGCTTCCGCCGATGTCAATATCTGCGCCGGGGATGCCCCCCACAACGGCGAACATGCCTCCCATGCACAGGCTTAGGCAGCCCGGCAAGCCACAGCAAAGGGCGGTGCCAACGGTGGCAATCAATCCAACTTGTCTTTTATCCATATCTTCCTCCATGTCATCTCATCGGTTAATTTGTTTCAGTATACCGGGGAATAAAATCAAAAACAATTCCATCTTCGTAACGGTCTTTTGGGTTAACAACCCTTAACCCAGTCTTTCCACACCCTTAACACAGGGGGATTTATACTCCAACCCGTCATGGAAAAAGCCTCCCCCCTCTTTGCCCCTGCCACTTCCCTGCGCGGCGCTTTGCCGGTTTATACCCCGGTTTGCCTGGCAGACTTAACCGTCTCCGAGTCGCAGGTGGCGAGCGAAACTCTTACCGAGCATGTGGTGCAAATGTTCCAATCCCGTGCCGACCTGCCGGGGGTACTCATCATCAAAAACGGCAAGGTGAACGGGGTGTTGCCGCGTAGCAAACTGTTTGAGCATTTGGGGCGCATGTACGGGGTAGAATTGTTTTTACGAAAACCGGTCAGCGCCCTCAACAAGTTTATAGACACCTCCTTCTTTGCCCTGCCAGAAGAGAGCCGGGTGGATGACGCGGTGCGCTCCGCCCTGGCGCGCCCCTCCGCCAACATCTACGACCCGATTGTCGTCACCAGTGAAACCGGCGTTTCCAACCTGGTGGATTTACACACCCTCCTGCTGGCGCAATCCCGCGCCCTGGCAGCCAGCAACCGGGTGGTAGATTCGCTCCGCGAAATGGATTACGCCATTCAACATTCCCCCAACCGTCAAGCCCTCTTTTACCAAATTTTAGACGCGCTGGAGCAGGTTGTCCCGTATCACAGCGCCTCGGTTTTGCTCAAACGCGAAAGTGAACTGCATATCGAAGTCACACGCGGGCGCGCCTCCCTCGGCGGCATGGTCAGCCTGAAGGGCGAAGTGAAAAAGAGCGGCATTTATCACTCCCTTACCAAAATGCGCCAACCCCTCTGCCTAAACGATGTGAGCAAAGTACCAGAGTGGGATTACTTCCGTCATCTGGGGCAGCCCCGCGCCTGGATGGGCATTGGCTTGTTTGACGAAAAACAGACTCTCGGTTTGCTTTCCGTCTCCCGCCAAACTCTCACCCCCTTCAGCGCCTACGAGCGTAGCATTGCCTCCGCTTTTGCGGAGAGGCTGGGCAAGGCGCTTTTGCAAGATTCTCCCCCGCCTAAAAAGAAGAAATTGAAAAAGAAGCGCGAAGAAGAAAGTGGTGACACAAACGAAAACAGCGGGACGGTTTAAGAAAAACCGCCCCGCTGTTGCTTGTTGCCGTTTTATGAGCGCAGTTTTGCGCCTGTTTCATTTTCCAACCGCCGCACAATCCGGTTGCGAATTTGAGCGGAATCTTTATCGGTTAGCGTCCCTTCGGGCGAACGGTACACCAGAGCATAGGCAAGGCTCTTTTTGCCTGCCCCAATTTGCTCCCCACGAAACACATCAAACAGACGCACTTCCTCCAGCATTTTGCCGCCGGTCTGCCGGATGAGCGCCTCCACTTTTTCGGCGGGGGTGTCTTCTTCCACAATCAGGGCAATGTCTTCGTAGATGGGCGGGTATTCGCTCACCGCTTGTAGGGGGTATCCGCCGGGCAGGGCGTGGAGGATGGCTTCCAGGTCCAGGTCGGCGGCGAGCATGGGGGCGCTGAAGTCGTAGTTTTCTTGTACCAGGGGGTGCAGTTCGCCAAAAACGCCCAGGGTGGTTTCTGCCATTTTGACGGCGGCGCATTTGCCGGGGTGGTAGGTGGGGTTTTCTGCTGGGGCGTAGGTGATGTTGAGGTGCAGAACGCCAAAGAGGGCTTCCAGAATGCCTTTCAGGTCGTAGAAATCCAGTTTGGCGGCGGGTTTTTCATCCCAGCCGTTGGGGTAGCGTTTTCCGCTGAGGCTGATTGCCAGGCGGCGCGGTTCGGCGGGCAGGTCGCCGGTTTGAGGCAGGTAGATGGCGCCGATTTCAAAGAGGGCGAGGGTTTCACGCAGGCGGTTGTTCTTTTCGGCAATGCCGAGCAGGGAGGCGAGCAGGCTACGGCGCAGGACTCGCTTTTCGGGGGCGATGGGGTTGGCGAGGCGGACGTATTCGGTATGCGGCGTTGGGAGGTTGGAGGGCAGGAGTTTGGCTTCCACTTCCGGCGAGGTCATGCGGTAGGTGATGACTTCTTGCAAGCCCAAGCCTGCCAGCAGGTTGCGAATTTTTTCTTCGGCTTCCAGGCTGGGGTTGCCGCGTTGGGGGGGCAGGGGGTCTGCCAGGCGGGTTTCGGGGATGTTGTCGTAGCCGTAGAGCCGGGCAATTTCTTCCATCACATCGGCAATGCCGGTGATGCCTTCGCCGATGTCCATCCGAAACGGGGGCGGGGTGACGACCAGGGTTTCGACTTCTGAGGAACGAATTTCACATTGAAATTCCAGCCCTTCCAGCAGAGTTTTGGCTTGCGGGAGGGGGATTTGGATTCCGAGGGCGCGGCGGATGTCTTGGGATGTGATGTGGATGGTAGGAGTGTGGGGCGGTTGTGGGTATTCGTCCACCGTGTCGGGGGCAATTTGCCCGCCACTCCATTGCTGCATCCAGTACAGGCAGCGGCGCAGTCCTTCTTCTGCCAGGGAGGGGTGTACGCCGCGGGAGAATCGGTAGGATGCCTCGGAGGGGAGGTTGTGTTGGTTGGCGGTTTTGCGGATGTTGATGAAGTTCCAGGCGGCGGCTTCCAGCAGGATGTCGGCGGTGTGGTCGTTAATTTCGCTTTCTGCGCCGCCCATTACGCCTGCCAGCGAGAGAGCGCCGTGTTCGTCACAGACCAGGACGTTGGTTTCGGTCAGTTTGCGGGTAACACCATCCAGAGTGAGGAGGGTTTCGCCGGGGGTGGCGGTGCGGGTGAGGATGGTGATGGGTGTTCCGGCGGCGCGTTGTTGCAAAATGGAATGGTCGAAGGCGTGCAGGGGTTGCCCAATTTCTAACATGGTGTAGTTGGTGGCATCCACAATATTGCTGATGGGGCGCATTCCGCACAGGCGCAGGCGGCGCTGCACCCAATAGGGGCTGGGGCGCATGGTGACGCCGCGTATTAAGCCCGCCATGAAGCGCGAGTTGAGAGCGGGGTCGCCAATGCGGATGTGGAGCCTGCCCCCGATGGCTTCTCCACCGGTTTGCAAGGGGGATTGGGGCTTTTTCATCTGCCGTCCGGTGAGAGCTGCCAGTTCCCGCGCAATGCCCATGACGGAGGTGTTGCGGGCGTGATTGGGCAGGATGCTGATTTCCAGCACCGCATCTCCCATGTAGTCTGTCAGCGGGGTTCCGGCTTGGGCATCTTCATCCAGGAAGATAACGCCCTCGTGTTCTTCGCTGATTCCGAGCTCCTTTTCCGAGCAGACCATGGAGTAGGATTCTACGCCGCGAATTTTGGCGCGTTTGAGGGTGGTGAGGCTTAACCCTTCGGCGTGCCCATCGTAGATGGTGGCTCCTTCTTTGGCGTAGGCAACTTTGATGGGTTGGGGCAGGGTTCCCTGTCCCTTGTAGGGGTGCAGGTTGGGTGCGCCGGTGAGAACGGTGTGTAGTTTTTCGCCGTCAAAAAGTTCGCAAAGGGTGAGGCGGTCGGCGTTGGGGTGTGGGTTTACGGCGCGGATTTCTGCCACGACAATTTTTTCTTTGTCCCAGGCAATGCCAGAGACTTTGAAGCCATGGTCGTCCCGGTCTGGCAGGGGCAGCCCGGCAAAGCGGATGTCATCAATTTCCAGCCCGGCAGCGGTGAGCAGGCGGGCGACTTCGACAACGGGGATGTCGTCTATTTGCACAAATTCGTTAATCCAGGAAAGAGGAAGTTTCATAGGGGGTTCTCCGGGTATCGGTTGTTGATTGTTCGGTGTTTGAGCACCGAACAATCAATAACAAAATGACGCTTAAAACTGTTCCAAAAAGCGCATGTCGTTACCCCATAGGTAACGAATATCGGTAATTTTGTGGCGTAGCATCAGTTGGCGTTCTGGTCCCATGCCGAAGGCGAACCCGCTGTAAACTGCCGGGTCGTAGCCGCCATTTTGCAGCACGGTTGGGTGAACCATGCCGCAGCCGAGGATTTCTAGCCAGCCGGACTTTTTGCAAACGCCACAGCCTTTTCCGCCGCAGACGAAGCATTCCACGTCCATCTCTGCGCTGGGTTCGGTGAAGGGGAAGTAGGAGGCGCGGAAGCGGGTTTTGGCGCTGCGCCCAAACATGCGCCGCACAAATTCTGCCAGGGTGCCTTTCAGGTCGCCGAAGGTGATGTTTTTGCCCACGACCAAACCTTCCACCTGGTTAAACTGCACCTCCGAGCGGGAGGTGATTTGCTCGAAGCGGTACACCATCCCTGGCAGGGCAATCCGAATTTCTGGCGGGTTTGGGGGGTTCTCGGCGGCGAATTGTCGCATGGCGCGAATTTGCCCCGGTGAGGTGTGAGTCCGCAGCACCTGACGCTCGGCTTCTTCGGTGACTCCGGTTTCGATGTAGAAGGTGTCTTGCATTTCGCGGGCGGGGTGATAGGGCGGGATGTTGAGCAGTTGGAAGTTGTATTCGTCACTTTCCACCTCGCGGGAGGTATAAACCTGAAAGCCCATCTCACCCAGGATGGAGAGAATGCGCCGCAGGTTTTGGGTGGCGGGGTGTAGCCTTCCCTGGCGGAGCGGTCTGCCGGGCAGGGTTACATCCAACCGCTCGGAGGCAAGTGACTTTTGCAGGGCGGCTTGCTTTACTTCCTCGGCTTTTTGGGCAAAGGCGCTTTCTATGGCGAGTTTGACCTGGTTGGCGCGTTGCCCCACGAGGGGGCGTTCTTCCTTGCTGAGAGCGCCCATCTGACTAAAGACGCTCATCACCGGCGCGGAGCGCCCCATGTTGGCGATTCGCCAGGCTTCCAGTGCGGCTTCGTCCTGAATGTTTGCCAGCGCCGCAAGGGCTTCTTCTTCGATTTGTGCTAACTTTTGTAGCATTACAACCTCCGGGATGGGTTATTGGGGACTAGAGAGTAGAGTTTGGTTATTTGACTACTGGACCGATAATTACAACAAAAAACCTCCTGCCCCTTGCATTGGGACGAGAGGTTTTGGTCTCGCGGTACCACCCAAATTACCGCTTGCGCGGTCACTTTGCGTCCCCGCTAACGGGGGGAAGGCGGTTTGGATTAGTGCGGAGGAGGCTCCGGTTCATCGAAACGGCTCGCGGGCGAACTTCGGTTGGGGCGGCGGGGCAGTCCTTTCAGCCTGGGGATTGCTTCTCTGGCAGCCGCACAGCAACGTACTTTTCCCGGTCTGTGCCTGTTGGTATGGCGCGGGTAATTATCGCCAAAATGAGGGGGGTGTCAAGGTGTGTGGAGGGGAGATTTTTGTCAGGGCAGGTAGTAATAAATCAACATGCGCCCGTAGCGAAAGACGTAGGTCAGCCGGTTGGGGTCGATGGCGCTTTCCATGCGGTTCGCCTTGATGACGGTTTCGATGCTTTCTCCGTAGCCTTCGGAGACGATGACATAAGCCGCTTCAAAATGGGGGCGCATTTGCCAGTAGGATTCATCCATCCCGTTTTCTTTCAGGTGAAACCAGATTGCCGGGCTGTTACTTTGGCTTAGCACAATTTCTCCGGGGCGCATGTTTTCTGCCAAAAAGATGCTCACTCCCTCGGTGTTGCTCATCTTATTCCACTTCTCCGGCATACCGGGGATGGATAGAACGGTGAAGACCAACAAGGAAAGGGCGGCAACCCCGGCAACTATGCCGGATAATTCCCATTTTCTGCCTTTGATGGTCAGACTCAATTCGGTCCAACCCGCCAACGCCCATAAAAAAAGCAGCGGAAGCAGGAATACCCAAAAGCGCTCGTACCCAGCCGGGCGCCGAAACCAGACCAGGAAAGCCAGCCACGCGAGAAATGCGACCTGTACCGGAATTTTGACCCGGCTGAAGCGGGGATGAAACACCAGCGAGAGGACGAATCCGAGTATCAGAGCATAAAACAGCGGTTCGGGGAGGTGTCCCACCCATTCCGCCCAAGCCCTGGAAATTTGCTGAGAAAATTCAGCCCACCAGATAGATTCTTTGAGCGGCGAGACAAAAGAGTTGCTGATGAGCCTGCCGATGCCGCTGACGTATACAACCGGCAAATAAAGCAGGGCTGTGATGAAAATAGTCAGGAAGCCGGAGCCAAATAAGGCAAGCACAAACTTGGCGCTAGACCGGTACGCCGGGCGGTGTGCAAAAACCCCTTCGAGCAAAATCCACAGATAAATTGCCCCGGCGGGGAAGAGCATAATGGGAATTGTCCAAAAACCCAGGGACATGCACAGCGAGAGCCACAGCCAGTAACGCTTTTCTCTGGTTTGGAGAACTTTGTACCCCAAAATAAGCCCCAACACGGTGAACAAGCCCATCAGGGAATATCCGCGTGCCGCGCTGCTGAAGTGAATTAACGTGGGGAAAAATGCGGTGAGGGCGCTTGCGGCAAGCCCGGCGGAGGCGCTGTAAAAATACTTCCCCAAAAAGTAAACCGCTACAATCAACGCTACGCCTGCCAAAAAAGCCGGGATGCGGATGCTCCAGGGGTGTATTCCAAAAATTTCCGCAGAGAAATACACCAGCGCGGTATGCAAAAGATGGTTGTTGGGCAGGCTATAGTCTGTGATGGCGTGCCACAAGGTGCTGGAGGCAAAGGCAATGTAGGTGTAGGCTTCATCATGGGAGAGGGGTTTGTTCATCTCTGCCAGACGCAAGACCGCCCCGCTGAGGATAATGAGAAAAAGAGTAATGCGAGTTTTCATCGGTTATTTTTTTGAAGGTTTCTTTTCAAGTGGAGTGCGCCTGGGAGGTGGAAGCATATCCGGCGCTGCGGTTGCCAACATTACTGAATTTGTTTTGTTTTGTCAAGCGTGGGGTGTGGCAGGCGCAAAAAAAGAGCGCAGCCTGGCTGCGCTCTTTTTTTGCTTGCTTTTGGTTTAGTACTCCGGCATGGGGGCAGGAGCGGGGCGGTCTTTTTCCGGCACGTCGGTAATGAGGACTTCGGTGGTCAGCATCATCGCGGCGATGGAGGCGGCGTTTTCCAACGCGCCGCGTACCACTTTCACCGGGTCAATCACACCGGCTTCAATCATGTCGGTGAACTGGTTGGTGAGGACGTTGTAGCCGATGTTCTTGTTGCCCTTCAGGGCGGCTTCGCGGCGGACGCTGTCGATGATGACGGAGCCATCTTCACCGGCGTTGGATGCCAGTTTGCGAATGGGGGCTTCCAGCGCCTTGCGGACGATGTTGATGCCGATTTTGTCATCTTCCGAGGTGGGGACGAGACCATCCAACGAACTGGTAGCGTTGATGAGCGAGATTTCGCCGCCTGCCACAATGCCTTCTTCCACTGCTGCGCGAGCGGCAGAAAGGGCATCTTCCACCCGGTGTTTCTTTTCCTTCAGTTCGGTTTCGGTGGCTGCGCCAACGCGGATGATGGCTACGCCGCCTGCCAGTTTGGCAACCCGTTCTTGCAGTTTTTCGCGGTCGTAGTCGCTGGTGCTTTTGTCAATTTCCACGCGGATTTGTTCCACGCGGGCTTTAATCTGGGCTTCATCGCCCTTGCCGCCGATGATGGTGGTGTTGTCTTTGTCGGAGGAAACTTTGTCGGCGCGACCAAGGTCGGCGAGGGTGGCAGTTTCCAGCTTGCGACCCATCTCTTCGGTGATGACGGTGCCGCCGGTGAGGATGGCAATATCCTGCATCATGGCTTTGCGGCGGTCGCCGAAACCGGGGGCTTTAATCGCCAGCACGTTCAACATGCCGCGCAGTTTGTTCAGCACCAGGGTTGCCAGGGCTTCGCCGTCCACGTCCTCGGCAATGATGACGAGTTCACGCTTGCCGACCTGCACCATCTTTTCCAGCAGGGGAACGATGTCCTGGGCGGCGGAGATTTTCTTGTCGTAGATGAGGATGTACGGTTCGTTAATGACCGCTTCCATGTGTTCGGTGTCCGTGACGAAGTAAGGCGAGGTGTAACCCCGGTCGAACTGCATCCCTTCCACGTATTCGGTTTCAAACTGCAAAGACTTGCTTTCCTCAACGGTGATAACGCCGTCTTTGCCCACTTTGTCCATCACGTCCGCAATCAGGCTGCCAATTTCCACATCGGCAGCGGAGTTGGTGGCAACCGAGGCAATTTCTTCTTTGGTATTGATGCTGACAGCCATCTGGCGCAGTTCAGCGACAACCGTATCGGTAGCGCGTTCAATGCCGCGTTTCAGCATCATGGCGTTGTAGCCAGCGCCCAAGGCTTTAAGACCCTCGGTGACGATGGCGTGCGCCAACACGGTGCTGGTGGTCGTGCCGTCACCGGCGATGTCGTTGGTTTTGGAGGCGGCTTCCTTCAGCAGTTGAGCGCCCATGTTTTCAAACGGGTCTTCCAGTTCAATTTCTTTGGCAACCGAAACGCCGTCATGGGTGACGGTGGGGGAGCCAAACTTGCGGTCAATCGCCACGTTGCGACCCTTCGGTCCCAGGGTGGTTGCCACCGCGTTGGCAACGACATCCATGCCGTTCTTTAACTTGCGGCGGGCTTCTTCGGTAAACACGAGTTGCTTTGCAGCCATTTTTAGTTTCTCCTGATTAGGTTTGAATGATAACGAAATTTTAGCACTCAAAGGTCGAGAGTGCTAAAAGGTATGATACCCGCCTCACAAAGGAGCGTCAAGCCTCGTATAAAAATTCTTATACTTTTCTGATTCACGGCAAAGGCAGGTTTCCGGCGTAACCGGTGAGTTCCACATAACCGCTTCCCTGCAAAGGCAAAGCGCCGCATTGCCCCTCAGCGCGGACAGCCCCCTCCCAATACGTCACGGCAGGAAAGTGAAGTTCCTGGTTCGCCATTTTGGGGGAAATTTGAAAAGCGCAATCCCGCCCCGGAATTTGCACCCGCCACCCGGCCGGGTACACCCCTCCGCTTTGGGGGCTTTGCCACTCCTCCGTCACCGTTATAGAAAATTCATCCGCACCCAGGGGCTGCGCCCTCCCATCCACATCCACCCAGGTTCCGCTGGAGAAAGCCGAAGCCCGGTCTGCCTCCCGCAGTTGAAACAGCATCAGCGCGGAACCATCCTCCAGTTGGAGAGAGAACCAATCCCAGCCAATTTGTCCTTCGTCCAAAACTCCGGTGCTAAACTCGTGGTCTTTCCATACCCATCCCTGCACAGCATACTCTGCGCCGTTGATGGTTATTTTGCCCTGCGCCCTCAGGCGCGGCTGACTGTAATAATACGAGGCGTTGGTCGTCTCCCTGCCTTTGCGGCTATACCCGGCATCGCCGTGCAAAATAACCCCGCCTTCATCTGCCAAATCCAGGGTCAGCCCCAAGCCCTCCTGCGCCGCCGAAAGGCGATACGCCTCCGCGCCGGTTTGCAGTACCTGCCAGTCTTCCAGCCAAACCCGGTACGGGTCGCCTTGCGCCCCGGCAAGCCCCGGACCAGGGCGGGAATAGCGCTCGAAGGCGTAGAACTGACCGGTTTGTAGGTCGCTTAACGCAAAGTGAGCAAAATAAACGCTATGGTTGTACCAGGCCGAGTCGGCGGGGAGGGAAACGCCAGGGGGCAGCAAACCCACCCGAAACAGAGTCAGCTCAAAGCCAAATTCCCGCCCCGTCTCGTCTGCCAGGTTGCCGGTGTAATACCACCATTCGGTGCGAAAATCCTCGTGTGCCCCAAAATCGGCAGGGAAACGCAGGGGGCGGGAGCCATCCGCCGCCATAAAGCCGCTGTTCTGGCTCAGGTCGGCGGGCAGGGCAAGGAAAGAATCGCTCGTCACCGCCGGGGCGGGGGCGCAGGCGGCAAGCAGGGAAACGGCAAGCAGAAGCAGGGCAGAAAATCGCATGGCGAAATTATACGCGCCGTGCCTGCCGCCTCCCCAATTCTTACCCGCTTCTTACGCGCCGCGCTTACAATCCCAGCCATGACATCTTTTCTGACATTTGAAAACCTGACCAAAGCCTACCTGGAGGGCAGCCTGCGCCGGGTTGTGCTGCAAAACGCCCAGGCTTCTTTTGCCCAAGGTGAAATGACCGCCATCCTGGGTAAGAGCGGCAGCGGCAAAAGTACCCTGCTGAATCTGATAAGCGGCATAGACGAACCCGACTCCGGGCGGGTGTGGGTGCAGGGCAAAAACCTTGCCGCTCTTACCGAGCAGGAGCGCACTCTCTTTCGCCGCGCCCATATTGGGTTTATCTTTCAATTTTTCAATCTCATCCCCACCCTTACGGTGAGCGAGAACGTTTTACTGCCCCTGGAACTGAATCGCCTGCCCCGCTCCCTTGCCCGTCAAAAAGCCCGCGATATGCTGGCAGTGGTGGGGCTGCAAGACCGCTGGGACACCTTCCCGGAGAAACTTTCTGGCGGCGAGCAGCAGAGGGTGGCAATTGCCCGCGCCCTGGTACACGACCCCCTGCTCATTTTGGCGGATGAGCCAACCGGCAACCTGGATGAAGAAACCGGCGCTCAGGTCCTTTCTTTGCTCTCCCGCCTTACCCGCGAGCAAAACCGCACCCTGCTGATGGTGACTCATAGCCTGGAGGCGGCTTCTTACGCCGACCGGGTTTTGCGCCTCTCGCACGGTCAGCTGCTGCCGGAGCGTTAACCATGCTCTCGCTGCGGACTCTGCTGCGTCACCCCCTCCAGTTTGCGCTGATGACCCTCGGCATCGCCCTCGGCGTGGCGGTGATGGTGAGCATAGACCTCGCCAACGCCAGCGCCGCCCGCGCCTTCGACCTCGGCGCGAGCGCCGTCACCGGGCAGGCTACCCATCACATTGTGGCGGGGGATGCCGGTTTTAGCGAAGCCTTATACGTCTCTCTGCGAACCTCCCCGCAGTGGCGCTCCCGCCTGCAAGCCGCCCCTCTCGTCCGCGCTCAAGTGCGGGCGTTCAACCAGCCCCTCACCCTGTTGGGTATAGACCCCTTTGCCGAGGCACCCTTCCGTAGTTATTTGGGGCAGGCGAGCGTCTCCTGGCAGAATTTTGCCCCTTTGCTTACCAGCCCTGGCGCGGTTTTGCTTTCCGAATCGCTTGCCGGGCGTTATGGGCTTACTCCCTGCGCCCCCTCTCAGCAGACGGATGCCTGCCGCCTGCAAATTTTCGTCAATGGGCTGCCTCGCCAGGCTTTTCTCGCCGGGCTTTTGCAACCGGGAGATGAATTTTCCCGTCAGGCGTTGGAGACGGTCATCCTGACGGATATTTCCACCGCTCAAAGCCTCATCTCTCAGGGCGGCATTCTCACCCAAATAGACCTGATTTTGCCCCCCAACCTGCCCACCGCCGAGCTTACCGCCGACCTGCCGCCGGGGGTGCGGTTAATTGCCTCCGCAGCCCGAACCAGGCAAGTGACCGAGATGACCGCCGCTTTTCAGGTCAATCTCACTGCCCTCAGCCTGCTCGCTTTGGTTGTGGGCATTTTTCTCATCTACAACACCATGACCTTTTCGGTTGTGCAGCGCCGACCGATTTTTGGCACGCTGCGTAGTTTGGGCTACACCCGCGCCCAGGTCTTTGGCATGGTGCTGACCGAAGCCGCGCTTGTGGGCGCGTTGGGGACGGGGTTGGGCTTGGGTTTGGGCGCGTGGATGGGGCAAGGCGCGGTGCAGATGGTGACGCAGACGATTAATGACTTGTTCTTTGTGCTAACCGTGCGCGGCGTTTCTCTGCCGCCCCTCAGCCTGCTGAAGGGCGTTTTGGCGGGCATGTTCTCCAGCCTGCTTGCCGCCGCCCTGCCCGCCTGGGAAGCCGCCTCGGTTCCGCCCCGGCTGGCTCTTTCCCGCGCCGGGCTGGAGAGTAAAGCCCAAAGTGCGGTGCGGTTGGCGGCAATGCTGGGCGGTTTGCTTGCCTTGGCGGGCGCGGGCATTTTGGCATTCCCCACCCGCAGTTTAGTGGTCAGTTTTGGCGGCACTTTTGCGGTGCTGCTGGGGTTGGCAGCGCTGACCCCATTTGTAACCGTTGGGCTGATGCAGAGCCTTGCCCCCCTGCTGGAACGCACGCTGGGGCTGATGGGCAGGCTCGCGCCCCGCAACGTCATCCGCGCCCAAAGCCGCACCGCCATTGCGGTTGCTGCCCTGATGGTCGCCGTCTCTGTCACCATCGGCGTGCAGGTGATGATTGCCAGTTTTCGCAGTACCGTCACTTTGTGGCTGGAACAAACCCTGCAAGGCGACCTGTATATTTCGGCGCAGGGTTTAAGTGCCGCCCGGTTGGATACCCCTCTCCCGCCTGCCGCCTTGCAAGTTGCCCTAGCCTATCCGCAGGCGCATTCCTCCGCCCTGGTGCGGGTAACAAGCGTGGAATCGGATTTTGGCGAGGTGGATTTGCTTGCCGTCAGCCCGCAGCCCATGGATGCCCGTCTCTTTCTCTCGGCGGTGGGCAGCCCGCAGGCGGTTGCCCGTCAGATGGAAGAAGGCGCGATTCTGCTCTCCGAACCTCTCGCCGCCCGCCTGGGCATAGACCGCCCCGGAGGCTCTTTGCGGCTTCTCACCCCCTCTGGCTGGGTTCCGTTTCCCATCGCCGCCATCTACGCCGATTACGCCTCCACGGCGGGCAGCCTGCGCCTGAACCTGGATGTGTATCGCCGTCTGTGGGGGGATGAGCAGGTGAACGGCGTGGCGCTCTTCCTCACTCCCGGCAGTTCCCCCTCCCTTGCCGCCGCTGACCTGCGCCTGCAACTGAGCGACCTGCCCCATCTGCAAATTAACCCCAGCGCCGCCCTGCGTCAAAATGCGTTAGAAGTTTTTGACCGTACCTTTGCCATTACAACCGCCATGCAACTGGTCACAACCCTGGTCGCCTTTATCGGCGTGCTAAGTTCCCTGTTGGCTTTGCAGTTGGAAAAGGCGAGGGAGGTGGGGACTCTCCGCGCCCTGGGCTTAACCCTGGCGGAAATGCGCCGCCTTACCCTGCTGGAGACGGGTTTGCTGGGCGCAGCGGCGGGTTTGCTGGCTCTGCCCACCGGCTACATCCTGGCGTGGATTCTCATCTTTATCATTAATCAACGTTCCTTTGGCTGGACTTTGCAAATGCAAGCCGAGGTTTTGCCCTTTGCCCAGGCGTTTGGGCTGGGGGTTGGGG
>DYNS01000182.1 GCA_020720965.1 Anaerolinea sp.
GCGCTGGGGGCGGGGGTGGGCGTTCCGTTGGCGTAAAAGCCCATTCCCTCCTGCATGGCGGCATCCAGTTCTTCTGCGCTCACGCTCAGTCCGCGCCGGTTGGCTTCCTGGCGGACGAGTTCATCTTCCACCATGCGGTCTATCACTTTTTGACCAATGGTGTTGGGGTCTTGCAGTTCGTAATACAGTTGTTGTAGGGTGCTGCCAAAGTTCGGGTCATTGAGCGGGTCGGTTGCGCCGAACATTTGGGCAAACTGGTAGTATTGGTTGAACTGGCTGATGGTTTGCAACCTCTGCATTTTGACTTGTTTTTGAAAGTCTCCTACATTGATGTTGCTTCCGTTTACGCTGGCGACTGCCCGGTAGGGCAGGAAAACCGTGCTGGCGAGGATGCCATACAGAACAATGGCAACGACGAGCACGGCGATGACGGCAGCGGTGATGCGTATGGCGCGGTCTTGACGCCGGACTTGCTCCAGGTGGGCGATGTGTTTCTTATTAGACATAGGTTTCTCGCAAAGTGAAGGGGCATGGAAGCGTTTCCATGCCCCGTGTCTTTCTTAGTCTTCGCGTGTCCCGCCCACGTAGGGAAGGAGCGCTATGTGGCGGGCGCGTTTTACGGCTCCGGCAAGTTCGCGTTGGTGTTTGGCGCAGTTGCCAGTTTGGCGGCGCGGGCGAATTTTGCCATCTTCGGTTACGTAGCGCCGTAGCATATCTACGTTTTTATAGTCAATTTTGAGATTTTTGTCGGCACAGAACTGGCAGATTTTCGGGCGGGAGAAGTACCGCCTTTCGCCGCCGTCCCGTCCGCCTTCTTCTCTTTCGCGGTGGTCGTCCATTTGTGTTTCTCTCCGTTTGCGGTGTATCCGCAGGGGTTAGTTAGAAGGGGAATTAGTCCTCGTCTGCGCCGTTCATTTCCGGGGCTTCGGCTTCTTCGGCGTGGTGGCTGTTGGCATCTCGGCGTTCTCCGAGCATCATCATTTCGTTGGCAACGATTTCTACGCTGCTGTGTTTGTTGCCTTCTTTATCTTCCCATTTGCGGGTTTGCAGGCGACCTTCGATGTAGACCTGCTGCCCTTTGGTGAGATATTGTTTGCAGATTTCTGCAAGGTTGCCCCAGGCAACGATGTTGAACCATTCGGTCTCCTGGTGACGTTCTCCGTCTACCGTGTTCCAAGACCGGCTGGTCGCCACGCTGAAAGTTGTCACCGGGCGACCCGAAGGCGTGTAGCGCATTTCGGGGTCGCGTCCCAAGTGACCAATAATCATAACCTTGTTTAAGCCTCTACTCATGTTTGCTCCTTGTGGCAGGCGCCGGGAGGGCGGTTGATTATTCTACAACGGTAAGCAGGGAACGTATAATCGACTCTTGGTAGCGGATGTTATGCTCCAGTTCGATTGCGGCGGCGGCGGGCATGTTGATGTTGAGCAGGACGTACTGTCCTTCTCGTTGTTTGCCGATGCTGTATGCCATTTTGCGCCGGCCCCAAACATCAATGCTTTCAACATTGCCACCAGATTCTGTGACCCATCCGCTGACTTTTTCGACCGCGCCTTTGAAGGCGTTTTCGTCCAGCTCGGGGTGCATAATACAAACCAGTTCGTATGTGCGCATAAGGGGAAACCTCCTTTCCTCGGGATTGCTCCTGGTCTTTTGCCGTTGGCTTTGCCAGGGGCGGAAAGAACCGCGCGTGCTGCGCGGTTTTTATAAAACGGGCTGTATTGTATCTCAAATTTTGGCTTTTGGGGGCTTTTGCCCTCTTCCGCTGCGGGGCGAGGGTATTATCCAAACGCTACATTTTCCATCATCTCCCGCAAGACCTGGGCAGAGCGGGCGGCGTGCAAGGCTCCGCGCTCTCTTTTGCTTTTTGCGTCTGAGGGGGGCAGGGGCGGCAGAATGCCGAAGTTGGCTTTCATGGGCTGAAAATCTTTCATGCTGGCGTGGGTGACGTACCAGCACAGCGCCCCCAGCATGGTCTCTCGCGGCAGTTCCAGAGGCTGCCGGTTCCCAAGCAGGCGGGCGGCGTTGATTCCTGCCAGTAAACCGGTGGCGATGTTGCCCATGTAGCCTTCCACCCCGGTAATCTGACCCGCCAAAAAAAGGTTGGGGCGGGCTTTGGTTTGCAAGGTGGGGAGCAGAATTTTGGGAGATGCCAAAAAGGTGTTGCGGTGCATCTGACCATAACGGGCAAATTCCGCGTTTTGCAAGCCGGGAATGCTACGAAAGACGCGGCGCTGCTCCGAAAAGGTGAGGTTGGTCTGAAACCCGACCATGTTGTAAAGGTCGCCTGCCAGGTTATCTTGCCGAAGTTGGACAACGGCATAGGGGCGGCGCGGCACACGCGGGTCGTTTAGCCCTACCGGGCGCATGGGTCCGTATGCCAGGGCTTTGGTTCCGCGCCGGGCAATAATCTCCACCGGTAGGCAGCCCTCAAAGAACTGATTTTCTCCGGCGGTAACGCCGCTTTCCATTTCCTCCTCAAAGGGCTTCAGGGTAATCCGCTGCGCGTTTTGCAGGGTTTCCACAAAGGCGAGGTACTCTTCCTTTTGGTGAAAAGGGCAGTTGATGTAGTCTCCGCTGGCTTCCGGGTCGGTTTCGTCCCAGCGCGAGGCGCGGTAGGCAATGCTCATATCGATGGAAGCGGCTTCAATGATGGGGGCAATGGCATCGAAGAAGTAGAGATTTTCTTCGCCGCTGAAGGCTGCCAAAGCCCGCGCCAGCGCCGGGGAGGTGAGCGGACCCGAGGCGAGGATGGCGGCTCCGGCAGGGATTTCGGTCACTTCCTCCCGAATCAGTTCAATGCGCGGGTGCGATTCGATGGCGCGGGTCACTGCCTGGGCAAAGGCAGCCCTATCCACTGCCAGGGCGCTGCCAGCGGGCAGGGCATTTTCTTCTGCCAGGGTTAAGAGCAAAGAGCCAAGTTGCCGCAATTCCGCCTTAAGCGTCCCGGAGGCGCGGTTTTCCTGGTTGGAGCCGAGCGAGTTGGAGCAGACCAGTTCCGCCAGGTGAGGGGTAAGGTGCGCCCCGGTTTCTCTTTGGGGACGCATTTCGTATAATCGGACTTGAATTCCGCGTTGGGCGGCTTGCCAGGCGGCTTCTGCGCCTGCCAGACCGCCGCCGATGATGGTAAGTTCTTGCATAATCTCCTGCCGGGTTGGGGTTGGGGGCTATTTTACCCGGTTTGGTAGGCTTCTTGCTGTTTGCTTAAGTTGCGCGTATCTATGTATAATGTCTCTATGGTTGCCAGCCCCCCCGCCCAACGTCTCAAACTCGCTGCCTCGCTCACCGGCGCGGTTTGGGCTGCCTATTGCTTTAGGGATGTGGAACGCTGGAAACTGGCGGAAAAACATCACCTACTTGTCGAACAGGCTGCCGCCCTGGAAGAATTGCTGAACCAGGAGCCTTTTACCAACTGGTTGCAAACCGCCCCCCAAGCCGGGGCACGCTCCCGTTTGTTGAACTCTGCCTCGCTGCCAGGCAGCGCCAGGCTGACGGCTTTTTCTGCCGGGTGGCAAACCTTTGTGCTGGTGGGAACCGCCCAAAACCTGACCCACCCTCAGCGCCGCATTTGGAAACTGGCAACCGTAGCCGAAGCCTTCCCGGAGCCTTCTCCGGGGCAGGTGGGCTTGTTACAGCACACGGTGATGGAACTGCGCCAAACCCAGCAAGAACTGCAAGCCCGCATCAGCGCCCAACGCGAGGCAGAGGCGAGGCTGATTCAGGCGGCGAAACTTGCGGCAGTGGGAGAAATGGCGGCAGGGGTGGCGCACGAACTCAACAACCCCCTCACCACCGTTGTCGGCTTCACCGAACTGGCGCTGGAGGAAATCCCTCCCCAATCTCAAACCTATATAGACCTGGAAATGGTGCTAAAAGAAGCCCGCCGCGCCCGCAGCGTGGTGCGCCGCCTGTTAGACTTTGCCCGTCAGGGTGAAACCTCCCGCATTAAGGCAGACGTAAACGAGATTATTGAAGACGTTTTGCTCCTCACCAAGCACCTGATGCACACCAACAACGTTCAACCCCACATCCGCCTGGGCGAAAACCTGCCCTGGGCGCTTGTAGATAGAAATCAGATTAAGCAGGTTGTGATTAACCTGGTTAACAACGCCCTGTACGCCATGCCGGAAGGCGGCTCCCTTTCGGTAGAAACTGCCCTCCTGCCGCGATACAACCGTCAATGGTTCACCCTCTCCATCGGCGACACCGGCATTGGCATTCCGCCCGAAAACCTGGAGCGGATTTTTGAGCCTTTCTTTACCACTCGCGGCGACCGGGGCGGTACGGGGCTGGGGCTTTCGGTGACGTATGGCATTGTCACCGACCATGGCGGCATGATAGAAGTGGAAAGCCGCCTGCAAGCCGGTTCCGTTTTTACGGTTTGGTTGCCATTGGAGGATGCAGCGTGAAACCCTCTCGTGTTTTGGTTGTGGATGATGAACCCGGCATTACCCTGCTCTGCGAGCGCTTGCTCACCAAAGCAGGCTTTGAAGTCCTCTCTTACACCGACCCGCGCCTGGCGCTGGAAGCCCTCCAAAAAGAGCCTTTCGACCTCCTTCTGGTAGATATTCGGATGCCGCAAATCAGCGGTTTTGATGTGGTGCAAAAAGGGCGCGAAACCCAGGCAGATATGGCAATTTTGGCAATGACCGGCTTCGGCACGGTGGAAACCGCCATTCAAGCCTTGCGGCGCGGGGTGGATGGGCTTATTTTGAAACCTTTTGAAAAAGAAGAACTCATTTTGGCGGTTCAGCAAGCCCTTACGGATAGCCAACAAAAACAAGATGCCGCCCGCGTTCAGACTCTGCGCCCCCTCTTCAGCGTAACCGAATCGCTCCTTTCCGAAACCCGCCCAGACCACCTGCTGGATTTGATTCTCCAGGTCGTTTCCAGCCAATTGCGCTGTCGGAACGTGGGCTTTTATCAATTTTCCGAAAAAGAACAGGCGCTCACCCTGTTGGGCGGGCGCGGAAAAATGCTGGCAGATGGAGTCGCCCTGCCGGGAGGCAACGCCGCCGCGAGGGCAGCCCTCAGCGCCGCACCCGTTTGGGGCAGCGTAGAAAGCCCCACCTTTGGGGATGAACTGCAAGGGCTGGGTTTAAGCGCCATGATGTGCGTCCCCACCAATTTGGTGAACATTTCCTCCGTCCTCTTCGTTGCCCGCGATGCCGGTGAACCCGTCTTCCGCGAAGCCGAACTGGAGATGTTCCTCATCCTTGCCCGGCAGGCAACGGTGGCAATGGAAAACGCCCGCCTCTACGAGGAACTTCGCGCTTATGTGCGCCGGGTGGAAGAATCTCAGCAGGCTTTGGTGCAAGCCGAAAAACTGGCAGTTGCCGGGCGCTTAACCGCCTCCATTGCCCACGAAATCAACAACCCTCTGCAATCCCTGCGGAACTGCTTTCACCTGACCACCCGCGAAGACCTGCCCGGCGATATGCGTGCCAAATATTTAGACCTGACCCGCCAGGAACTAGACCGCCTGATGACCACCGTTCAGCGCATGTTGGATTTTTACCGCCCCAGCGCAGAGATGAAACCCGTGCAAGTGCTGGACTTGCTGGAGCATGTTCTTAACCTGGTAGACCAACAACTCCGTGAGCGTAACATCCGCGTCACCACCTCCTGGCCCGCCCGTTTGCCCACCATCAAAGCCATCAGCAACCAAATCGAGCAGGTTTTCATCAACCTTGTCCTCAATGCCTTTGACGCGATGCCCGAAGGCGGAGAATTGTGGATTAACATCACCCAAAAACGCCGCATGGTGGAAATTCTGTTTCAGGATACCGGACCCGGCGTTCCCGCCGAGGTGCAAGCCCACATCTTTGAGCCGTTTGCCAGCACCAAAGGCAGCAGCGGGACCGGGCTTGGGCTTTCCGTCAGTTACGATATTGTCACCGCTCACGGCGGCAGGTTAGATTTGCTCACCGAGCGCAAGCCCGGCGCCTGCTTCCGGGTTTTGCTTCCAATCAGCCAACAAAGGGAGAACGAAAAATGAATCATATTCTCGTGGTAGATGACGAACAAGTCGCCCGCCAATCCTTAAGCGACATCCTGCGCCTGGAAGGATACAACGTGACTTCGGTTGCCAATGGCGAACAGGCAGTGGAGCATATTCGCAACCATTCGGTAGATTTAATTGTGCTGGATTTGAAAATGCCCGGCATGAATGGCTTGGATGTCATTCAGGTTGCCAACCAAATCGCGCCGGATACAGAGATTATCCTGCTCACCGCCTTTGGTTCGATGGAATCGGCGGTGGAGGCTTTGCGCCAGCGTGTGCATGACTATCTGCTC
>DYNS01000505.1 GCA_020720965.1 Anaerolinea sp.
GGGGACTGCCAGGTCGGAGCGGGTGTTGGCGGGGGGCAGGGGGGAGGGCTGGTAGCGGGGTTCCTGCTCTACGTTGTTTGCCAACAGGGTCTGACCCGTCCGCGCCACCCAGGAGATGATGCCCTGCGGCTCGTCCAGGTCTATGATGTAGCCTTCCAACGCCTGAGAGCGGGCGCCGGAACCGGCTTCGTAGTGAATTTGTCGGCGGTTGGGGTGAACGGTGAAGAGGTGAACGTAGGGAAAACCAAAACGCTGATGGATTTGGGCAGCGACCATTTGCATGAGTTCGCGCAGGTGCAGGGTGGAGGTAATTTGGCGGTTTACCTCCGCAATGGCGCGAAGTTGCTCGGCATGGCGGCGCAGACCGCCGTACATATTGGCGCCCTCGATGGCTACGGCGACATTATCCGCCAGGGCGCGGAGAACGAGCAGGTCGTAGGGGTGAAAGGCGTTCAGGTGGTCGGATTGCACATCCAGCACGCCCAAGACGCGGTCTTCAATTTTGAGGGGCAGAACGGCTTCGGAGCGGGTTTCGGGCAGGCTATCCAGGGCACGGTAACGGGGGTCTTGCAAGACCTGGTTGGAGATGATTTCCTCCCCGCTGAGGGCGGCTGTGCCGACCAAGCCCTGCCCCAAAGAGACGTGAAAAGCCAACTGCTTTACGCCGCCCTTGCGCCGGGTTGCGCCCCCGGAGCCGGAGCGAAAAACGAGTTCGTCCTGCCCGGTTTGCAGGGTGAAGATGCCAACGTAGTAATACTTGAAGGTTGCCTGGATGAGCCGGGTGACGCGGTGCGCCAGTTCGGATAAATCTGGTTCGTTGGCGAGTTGGGCGGAGACGGTGCGTACCAAACCCAGCTGGCTAATCCGCCAGCGTTCTACAGTGACGCGATGCCAGGCGATGAGAGCGATGGAGGCGGCGCGGGCGAGGCTTTCTATGACCTGCACTTCCCTCCGCCGAAAGGGTTTGCCCTGCCGATATAGCCCCAGCGCCCCAAGCCCGACCTGTTCGTGATGCAGGGGGACGGCGAGGGCGGCGGAATCGTCATTTTGCTGGCTTTCGGTGCGGAGGTTGGCGTATGCCTGGGCGAGGAGGGGGTCGGAGGGTTGGGGGGGAAAGAGATTTTCCACCCAGTCTGGCAGGCGGAAGGAGGTTTCATCCAACCAGAGGCAGGCGCGGGCAGAGACAAGGCGGCTGGCGGCTTCTACAATCAGGTCTCTTTGGGCGGCAAGGGTGGCGGCGGAGAGGATTTTCTCTCCGAGGTCGAAGATTTCCTGATAGGGGCGCAGGCTGGGCGGGGCGGGTTGAGCGGGGGCGGCAAAGCGCTTCTGCATGGTGAGGCGGTTGCCACCCTGTGGGTCGCTCTCAAAATGGACTTCATCCATCAGTTTGTGCATAAAAAACAGCCCCAGCCCGCCAATGGGGCGGTCTTCCAGGGCGGCTTCTATATCCGGGCTAGCAATTTCATCGGGGTCGAAGGGTTTGCCTGTGTCCCGCAGGGTGATGGTGATGGCGTTGGGGGAGGGGGTGAGGGTGAGTTCGATTTGTCCTTCTGGCATTCCCTCGTAGGCGTGTTCCATGATGTTGCTGGCGGCTTCATCCACTGCCAGTTGCAGGTTGTAAATATCCTTCTCGCCCATTCCGGCGGCGCGGGCAACATCGGCGGTGAATTGGCGGATGCGGTCGAGGTTTTCAAATTGGGCGGCGTATCTTTGG
>DYNS01000183.1 GCA_020720965.1 Anaerolinea sp.
CATATTCCATGCCCACGCTAATTTCAACTTCTGAATATTTGTATGCTCATCTAGACGAATTTGAAGAAACTGGTTTTAGCAAAGACGAGAAAGGAAGGATTAACGAAGGTGGGCTATTTGAAAAGTCAGTCTATTCTGCAATAAAAAGTCGAAACATAGATGTTTTAGCGGGGATTCGTCCTAAAAACGCCAAAGGACTTGAAATCGACTTAGTTTTTCGGGTAGATAATCAAGTTGGCATTGCTGAAGTAAAGCTTGGTGGGTCAGAAAGTGGTAAGCGAGGGCTTGATCAACTAAAAATGGCTGGAGAACAAGCATATTTGGGAACATACACCGCTCAATTTATGATTGTAGCGGCAACCAAACTTATTGGTGATAATCAGGCATTAGCTAACCAGAGAAATATCAAGGTCATTCCTGTTCCAGAATATAGAGAAGGTCAACCTTTATCTCGTTCTGTGGCAGACCGTGTTGTGTCGCAAATATGTAATCATTTAGTAGCCCGTCCAAACCCATAGATTTGTTTGTAAAAATACCCACCCTTAATTCCCCCATCAAAAAATGCTCCTCCTCAACTACTCTCACCCCTCACCCCGAAACACCGTTCCAACAAAAAAAGCCGGTGAACGCTCACCGGCTTGTATCACCAACCCCATCAAAGGGACGGTCATAACGCACAGGCTTTTGCCGTAAAGGATAGCGCTCTGCCATTTCCTTGCGAGGCTGTGACAAGATGATAATTTCGACTTGTTCGCCCTTGCGAAAAGGCAACCCATTTAACAAAAGTTTGCCGTTCTGGGCAATTACAACTTCCGCGCGGAATGCCTGCTGCATGATATACCTCTCTTCCATACCGTTTTGATTATCCAAATTATACCTGAGTGAATCTTGTTTCCCTCGAAAGAAGCCTTCATGCTCCTCCTCAACTACTCCCACCCCCTCACCCCGGCGCAGCTCGCGCAGATAGAAACCCTGCTGGGGCAAAGCATCGAGCGCGTCATCACCATCCCCTCCCAAATAGACGCGCAGCAGCCGCTTGCCCCGCAAGTGAGCCAACTTGCCGAAGCCGCCAACCTGACCCCGCAAGAGTGGCAAACGGCGCCCCTCCTGCTCAACCCGCCCGCCCTCAACTTTAGCGCCGCCCTGCTGCTTGCGGAGCTGCACGGGCGCATGGGCTACTTTCCGCCCATTGTGCGCCTGCGCCCCATCCCTGGCAGTCTGCCGCCCCAGTTTGAAGTGGCAGAAGTGTTGAATTTGCAAACCGTGCGCGAATCGGCGCGGAAAAAACGCTAAAACGCCCAACATCCCCACAGCCTCGGAGATTTTTCCGGGCGGGTGGGGATGTTTGTAAGCGCAAAACAAAGTATTCTTACCCCAAAGGAGATTTGCCCATGACCCTTGCCCCGCCCGACTATACCGGGCACCCCCTGCTGGATGTAGGCTTGGCAACCCTCACCGCCTTTGCCCGCAAACGTCATCCGCGCCAGTTAACCGAGAGCGACCTGCAAGCCGCCGCCGACTACATGACGCAGAACTACGTTATCAACCCGCTCAAAAATTTTTTTACCGTGGCGTTTCCCAACTCTGGATACAGCCAAGTGGCTTACGACAAAGACCCTGCCAAACGCCAGGCTTACGTTCAGAATGTGCTGCGTGCTTTTGATGCGGAAGTCACCGCAGAACTCGACCCATTTACCGGTCAGCCAGCCGCGGCAGTGACCTATGATGTCAAAGGCGAACTCCCAGCGGGGCGCGCCTTCCGGCAGCACATCCCGCTCACCACCGGCGAAGGCTACATCAACTTCCACTCTGGCGGTGAAGCGGGCATTCCTCTCAATGGCGTCACCATGCTCGCCTTCCAAGCCATGCCGCTTGGCTGCGCCAAGGTGGGTGGCAGGTTGCTGGCAGTTCACAGTGACGACCCGGCGCTCATGCTGCACTTTGCCCGGCGCTTTTTAGAGACCAATCAGCGCAACGTGCTGGCAGCCCAAACCGCTAAAGAAGATAAACTACCCGAAACAAGCCCCCGCAAAGCCCGCACAACCCTCATGGAACATCTTCTGGATGCCGAAAAAATGCGTCAAGCCGAACAGGAAGAAGATGTCCCCGCTCCGCTCACCGCATATTACTTCACCAACAGCGGGCAAGGCGCAGAACTGGAAATCCTGCCCCTGCCATTGGAAGTAGGCGCTTTCCTACGCAAATTGCAAGACCCCGCCTACAAAACCGAATGGGATGCCCTGGTGCAACGCGGCTGGCAACTGACCCAGGCAAAAAAAGGCGAAGCCGCCCCCGCGCCTGCCTACAACCGCCTGTACGAAGACCTTTTTAGCCTGCCGCAAGAAGCCCCCAACTTCATCCGGCGCTACTTTTTGCGCCGCCGCGCCGGGAAAACCTGGGGCAAGGAAGACCCGGTGCAAACCTATAGCCCCCTGCAAGAAAGCCACCTCATCTTTTGGAATCTCACCCAACTCTTCTTACGAAAGGTCATGCTCATGGAAGAAACCCGCATCGAACACATTCGCAGCCTGGGCGATGCCCTGGCTAAATACACCGCCACCCAAAACGACAAGCGCTTTTTCAACGCGTTTTGGATGGCGCGCAATTATGGCGAAATGCGCCTGGCGTTGTTGCGTGCCTCGAACAGCGAGGTGCGGCGTGGCAACCCGCCCATCATCACCCTTGACCAGTTTTTGGCAATTTTTGAAATGGGCGAAAACCTGCCCCATACCGACTGGCGGCTGGGGCGCGACCTGGTGCTCATTCGGCTCTTCGAGCAGCTTCACGCCCAGGGCTGGTTGCAGCAAAACGCCGCCGAAATGCCCGAAACGGACGTGGATGACGATGAAGAAAAACAGGATATTCGAGAGTAAAGATTCCACCATCGAATATCCAATACCGAATAAAAATCACCAATCACCAATTTTTTACCCACAAGGAGTTTCCCATGTCTTTCATCACTGGTCTCATTCTGATTGATGCCCCCGCCTCGGCGCTGAACAACAAAGGTGCCATCACCGGCAGCACAACCGATAACGCCACGGGCGTAAAGTTCGTCCCCGGTCCCGCCGGAAGCGCCTACCCTTACGTCTCAGCGCAAGCCTTCCGCTACTGGCTGCGCGAATCTCTGCAAAAAGCCACCGCCTGGCAAGGCTCCCCCATCTTCCGAGAGAAAAAAATTGCCTACACCGATGCCAACCCCATGCGCTATTGGGATGACGACCTGCTCGGTTACATGCGTGCCCCCTCCAAAAAAGCCGAAGCAGTCTCGGCGCGGGAAGAAAGCGGCTTAATCGCGGAATCTACCCCCACCAGCGAAACCATCACCCGCGTTTCGCCTCTGCGCGTCAGCACCCTCATTTCGGTTGCCCCAGTGCGTCTGGTAAGCGATTTTGGCACCATGTCGCGGCACGAAGGCGACCCCGTGCCGCACGAACACCAGTTTTACCGCGCCACCTTGCAAGGGCTATTCTCACTCGACCTGAATGCCGCCGGAACCTTTACCTACCTGGACCGCACCGGCTACCTGAACCTGGACGCGCCGCGTGTGGATTAAGCAAAACAAAAAGCCCTGCAACACCTCCCGGAGCAAAAAGCCTACCGCCTGCCCCAAAACGAGCGCATCGCACGCATCCGCGCCCTGCTGGAAGCCTTTGCCCATGTAGATGGCGGCGCAAAGCAAAGCCTGCACTACACCGACACCACTCCGGATGTCGTCTTTGCGGCGGCTACCAAAGGTGGAAATCATCTATTTGGGCATATTTTCAGCGCCCAAGGCGACCAGGCAGTTCTCAACATCGCCGCCCTGGAAGAATCTCTGCGCGTATATGCTGATGACCTGCTCTCGGATGTGTACATTGGCTGGGTGCGCGGCTTTGCCGATGCGGAACGCGCTAAATTGGAGGCCGCTCTTGCCGAAGGAGGCGCTTTGCACGCCTGGGGCAATAAAATTCACCTGAGCCACCCCCGCGAAGCCTTTAGCGCCCTGAGCGCTGTGCTGGAGCAAAACCCCCATTGGCTGGCTTAACCCCCGGAGGGATTGCCATGCGTGTTCTCAAAATTACTGCACGCGGGTTCACGGCATCATTCCGTTACCCGCACTTTATGATGGGCTTGCAACCCACCTATAACATGCCGCCCCCCGCCACCCTTTACGGGCATGTTGCCAGCGCCTTAGGCGAATGGTTCGACCCAACCGGTGTGCGGTTTGCGCTTCACTTCTCCTACGCTCACAAACAAGCCGATATTGAAACCACCATCCTGCTCAAAGAATCGAGCGGCAAAATGCCACAGGATAAAACCCTGCCCAAAGCGCTGGAGGGCAACCCCAACCCATTTCAACGTGAGATTCTATTCTTCCCGCGTCTCACCCTCTATATCAACCGCCCAGACTGGTTGGAAGCCTTCCGCCACCCGCGCTACGCCGTTTGCCTGGGGCGCTCGCAAGATTTATTCACCTACCAGAGTGTGGAAGTTGTGGACTTGCAGCCCTCGCCCCATGCCTACCTGGAGCATACCCTGCTGCCCTATGAGTTCGTGCGCCTTACAGCATCCGGGCAGAGCGTACTCATGCCGCGTTACCTGCAAAACGAACGCAAACGCCAGCCCACCTTCGAGCGTTACATCACCCTCTCCCGGCGGATTGAAACCCCCTCGCTACTGCGCTTCGAGAACAACCCTCTGCCCGAACTTTGGGCAGACCCCACCGCGCCGCTGATTAATGGGCTGCCGTTGGGGTTGGCGTTTCATTCCTGGGTTTAAGCATTCCATGAACCAGCCGCCCTGCACCCCCAACAATACTGCCCACATTTGGGCAAAAAGCCCTCTGCCGGGCGAAAATACCGGGCAAACCCTCACGGAGCATACCTGGCAAGTTCTCAGCCGTCTGCACGACTTTGCCGCCCTGCGTTCAGACCTGCCACAGAAGGTTGGTCAGCCGCGCCTATGGCAAATTTTGTTTTGGGCAGCCTTTTTACACGATTTTGGCAAAACCGCCCAAGGGTTCCAGAAATCGTTGAGACGTTCCGCTGGAGCGTCTCAACGTGGGGCAACCCGCCGTTGGAATTATCGTCATGAGGCGCTTTCTCTTGCATTTTTGCCCTGGCTGGAGGCAGATTTTTCTGCCGGGGAGCGCGTTTTTTTAGCGGCGGCAATCGTCACCCACCACAAAGACCTGGCAGAACTGGAAAAATACCTGGAGCCGGAAGGCGAATCCCTGCCCCTGATGTTGAGCGAACTACACCCAAGAGATGTAAACGCCTTGCATGGTTGGCTGACGGAATGTTCTCCCGCCTGGCTGGACGCGCTACAAGCCTACCCCCTGGGGATAAGCCTGCCTGCCTTTGCCGCCCCTGGCGCTCTTGCCACTCCGGCGCAAATTCGGCGCAGTTTACGCGGGGTGCAAAAATTGCACCGGGAATGGGAAGAGTTACTCTACGATAGCCCCAACCCGCTGGCAGAAGCAGATGTGCCCCGCCTAGGAATTTTGCTACGCGGCTTATTGGTACAGGCAGACCATTTGGCATCTTCTGGCTTTGGGTCACCGCCCGCCCTGCACATTCGGGCAGAAGAAATGTTGCAAGCAGCGAACATTCCAGAGGAGGGGCTACGTTCACATCAGCGGGAAGCCGCTCTTACAGAGGGAAGCGCCATGCTTTCTGCCCCTACCGGTAGCGGAAAAACCGAAGCAGCCCTGCTGTGGGCTGCCAGGCAAAACCCGCCGCGCCTGTTTTACACCTTGCCTTACCAGGCAAGTATGAATGCGATGTATGACCGCCTGCAAACGATCTTCCCCGGCAAGGTGGGGCTGCTACATGGGCGCGCCGCGCTTTCGCTTTACCAACGGTTAATGGAGCAGGAGTACAGCGCCGAAGATGCCGCCAAAACTGCCCGCACACTACGCAACCAAGCCGGGCTTTCATATTTTCCGGTGCGGGTCTTCAGCCCGTACCAGATGCTTAAGGTCGCTTTTCAACTAAAAGGCTACGAGGCACTGCTGGCAGATTTTCATCATGCGGCTTTCATCTTTGACGAAATTCATGCCTACGAACCCAAACGCCTGGCGCTGATTTTGGAAACGATGCGCTTTTTACGCGAACACTACGCTGCCCGTTTTTTCGTCATGTCTGCCACCCTGCCCAAGCCGGTACGCGAGATGCTGCAAGAGACTCTGCAAACCTATGCCAACCTGGGGGCAAGCCCACAAACTTATGCCCAATTTCGGCGGCACGAACTGCGCCTGTTAGATGGAGACTTGCTGGACGAGCCACATTTGGAACAAATTGTCCGAGC
>DYNS01000008.1 GCA_020720965.1 Anaerolinea sp.
CGGGCTACCTGCGTTACGATGTGCCGGTGGGACACGAGAAATTTGGCAAAATAGAAGCCTGTGTCTGCCGCGCCGCCGATTTTTCGGAAAAGGCGCGTAAACGCCTGTATTCCATGAGCAGTTTAGACCAACTGGCGCACCTGCGCTTTGAGAACTTTCGCCCGGCAGGCAACCCCAAAGCCAAACACGCCATCTCTGCCCCGGAGCGCGAAAACCTGGAACACGCCCTGGAAATAAGCCGCCGCTTTGCCCAAGACCTGCAAGGCTGGCTCTTGCTGGAGGGCTCTTACGGCAGCGGTAAAACCCACCTCGCCGCCGCCGTTGCCAACCAATGCGCCGCACGCGGCGTGCCGACTCTCTTCATCACCGTGCCAGACTTGTTGGACAGCCTACGCGCCGCCTACAACAGCCCCGAAACCAGTTTTGAAGAACGCTTTGAAGACATCCGCCGCGCCGACCTGCTGGTGATGGACGACTTCGGCACCCAAAACGCCACCCCCTGGGCGCAAGAGAAACTCTTTCAAATTCTCAATCACCGCTACATCAACCAACTGCCCACCGTCATCACCACCAACCTGGTACTGGACGAAATTGAAAGCCGCATCCGCTCCCGCCTACAGGATGAAGAACTGGTGCAGCACATTCGCATTTTGGCGTTGGATTACCGCCACCCCGAAGAAAGCAGCAACCCTGGGCTTTCCATGCTCTCCATGCGAGACATCAAAGAAATGACTCTCGCCACCTGGCAAACCCGCGAATCCGAAATTGGGCAGGAGATTGTCACCGTCACAACGGTAGAGCGCAAGGGAGCCGGGGGCTACAACATCAAAGAAAAAGAAATCACCCGCGAAACCGTTACCAAAGAACACATCAAACGCCTGCACGAAGCCTTCTACGCCGCCTCCCACTTTGCAGACACCCCCCAGGGCTGGCTGGCGCTTTTAGGTCCCTCCTTCTGCGGCAAAACCCACCTCGCCGCCGCCATTGGGCATTACCGCAAAGGCATGGGCGGACAAGCCGTCATGGTAGATGTCTCCGTTTTGTTGGATTATCTTAAACAAACCTTTCGCCCCAACGCCGATGTCTCCTTCGACCGGCGCTTTTACGAAATCCGCACCACCCCCCTGCTCATCCTGGATGGGCTAAAAGAAAGCAGCATGAACTCCGCCTGGGCGGAAGACAAACTGCACCAAATTCTCAACTACCGTTACTACGAAGCCCTGCCCACTGTCATCACCTCCACCCTGGACCCGGAAGCCTTTGCCAAAAGCTACCCCAGCCTGTGGAATCGAATGCTGGACCCCAACCGCTGCACCATCCGCGTCATGGATATGCCCCCCTACCGCGCTCCCAAAACCAAAAACGCCCCCAAACGCAAACATAAACCAGAGTAGCCCCGGCAGGGCTACTCTGCCCAATCCCTTGCGCCCGCCAAAAAGGCTTTGCCAGACATCGGCTTCTTCCCCGCCGGCTGCACCTCCACGAGGAGCAAAACCCCCTGCCCGGTCACAATCGCCGGGAACCCCTCCACAACCGACCGCCGACCAGTTTGCCCACCCCCGGAACGAACCTGCGCCTGATGCACCTTAAGGGGCGCTCCCTTCCAGGGCAGGTAGGCGCTGGGCCAAGGGCTATAAGCGCGAATAACGCGCTCCAACTCCTGCGCCGGGCGGGTGAAGTTGAGCAAGCCATCCTCCTTTTGCAGCATGGGAGCGTAAGTTGCGCCCTCGGCGGGTTGGGGCTGGGGTTGCAGGCTCCCGCTCAGGTAGGCAGGGAGGGTTTCCAGCAGCAGGTCTGCCCCCAGGAGGGATAAACGCTCGAAGAGGCTGGCGGAGGTATCTGTCGGTAAAATTTCGGTGGCACGGCAGGCGAGCATATCGCCTGTATCAATTCCAGCATCCATCCGCATGATGGTGATGCCGGTTTCTTTATCCCCCGCCAAAATGGCAGCCTGAATGGGCGCTGCGCCGCGATGACGGGGCAGGAGAGAACCGTGTACGTTGATGCAGCCATAGCGGGGCAGGTTGAGCACGTTGGGGCGCAGAATCTGCCCGAAAGCGGCGACCACTATCAAATCTGGGTTCCAGGCTTGCAGTTTTTGCAGGGCTTCGGGCTGACGCAGTTTCTCCGGCTGGTACACTTCCAGTCCCAGGTCTTGGGCAGCCAGTTTGACGGGCGGCGGGGTGAGGGTGTTGCCGCGTCCGGCGGGTTTATCTGGCTGGGCAATAACGCCCAAAACCGGGTAATGTGCGGCAAGGGCTTGCAGGCTTGGCACGGCAAAGTGGGGCGAACCCATAAAAACGATGGTTGGTGTTTGCATGGGCAAATTTTAGCCGCAAAATGGGACTTTCTGGGGATTCATTTTGTTATTAATGGGTCAATTTAGATTGATTTTTGCTATTTTTCGTGTACAATTTTTTCATCACATTCTAAGGAGATGCGAACATGTCTGATTTCAATTCCGAAATTACCAGTGACGACAAACTATGGGCTGCGTTGGCTTATGTCTTCTCGCCGCTGGTTCCCATTATTTTGATGCTGATGGAAGATAAGAAAAGCCGCCCGTTTATTAAGGCGCACAACGCTCAGGCGCTTATCTTGGGCATCATCACCATTCTCACTTCCGGCTTTTGCGTTGGCTTGCTGGTGTGGGTCTATCAGTTGTACCTTGCTTACAAAGCCTACCAGGGCGAGTATGTGAACGTGCCGGTTATCAGTGATTTTGTTAAAAATCAGGGTTGGTAAGACTGGTAGAAGCCATTTGCCCCCGCGCCCCAAGCGCGGGGGTTTTTGTTTGGCGCAACCCCGGCGGGGGAGGCGCGTAAGTAGGGGTACATATTCTTTGGAAAAAACGAGGTCAAAATGACAGTGGAATCTACTCATGCTGGGGTTGTTTCTCAACCTGTGGCTTTATCTCCCTCGGAGGAGCGCACCTGGGCAATGCTGGCACACCTGAGTATTTTGGTGAACCTGGTCACGGGTGTGTTTGGTCCGTTGGTGGCATTGGGGATTTATATGATTTTCTCCAGCCGGTCTAAGTATGTGGCGTACCATGCCATGCAGTCGTTTTTGTTTCAACTATTCTGGTGGTATGGCTTGGGGATTACCTGGGCAATTACCGGGCTGTTAACCCTGCTGCTGATTGGGATTCTGCTGCTGCCTGCCGCTCTTTTGCTCACGCCTTTCTTTTTGGTAGGGATGGCAATTGCCCCCATCATTGCCATTGTGGGGGCAATTAAGACATCCCAGGGTAAGGATTTTCGCTACTGGTGGGTGGGAGATTGGGTTCGCGGCGCGTTGGATTAAGATAAAAGCCAAACCGCCCGGTGACTTTGGTCGCCGGGCGGTTTTTTTGCGGAATATTTTATTGGCAGGGTTCCGCAAAGCGGAGTTGCAAACTGCCCTGCGAATCGTAGAAGGAGAAAGCGGAGAAGGGCGGGTCGCCGCGCCGCAGAGGGCGCAGATGTGAAAGCAGAGCGGGGGCATCATCCACCAGGGGGAGTTGGGGCAGGTCTTGCCAGGTGAACCAGCGAGGTTCACCCTCCGGGCTGGGAGCGAGAGTTCCGGCGCGGTATTCTCCGGTGAAGATGTATAGGGCGATGCCAGGATGGGTGGCGGTATTGACCATCAGGGTTCCGCAAAGCCACAAATCGGCTTGCAAACCGGTTTCTTCTGCCAGTTCGCGGCGGGCGGCGGTAAGGACATCCTCGCCCTGTTCGATATGCCCACCAACCCCATTCCAGCGCCCCGTCCAAGGGGTGATTTTGCCCTTTTTGGGCGCAATCTTTAGCAGGAGAACTTCCTGCCCCTGGGCGCGGGTGATGAAGAGGAGGGTGCGGGGAATGACCTGGTAACGGTTGGGGTTGATGTTTTGTTCGGAGGGCATGGTAAGCGGGTTGGCATAAAAATTCCGCGCCGTTGGGGGCGCGGAATTTGGTTTGGAGGAGCGGGTTAGCCCAACAGGGCGCGGACAGCTTGCAACTGCCCCGCAGAGCCGAGTTTGACGTTTTTGGCGGCGATAAATTTGGCATATTCCGCCATGAAGATTTTGCCAACCGGGCGCAGGTCAAAGTCGGAGGGGTTGTCGCGGAAGTGTTCACGGTGAACGCGAGTCCAGACCAGGCGACCGTCGGTATCGATGTTGATTTTGGTCACGCCCAGGGTGGCGGCGCGGGCAAATTCGTCTTCGTTTACGCCCTTGGCGCCATCCAATTTGCCCCCGGCGGCATTGATTCGCGCCACTTCTTCCTGCGGGACGGAGGAGGAGCCGTGCATGACGAGGGGGAAACCAGGCAGGCGTTCCTGAATTTGCGCCAGAACATCGAAGCGCAAGCCCTGAGAGCCGCTGAACTTGAAAGCGCCATGGCTCGTGCCAATGGCACAGGCGAGCGAATCGACCCCGGTGCGCTGCACAAACTCCAGCGCCTGGGCAGGGTCGGTCAGTTTGGCATTGGCTTCATCCACTGCAACGTGTTCTTCCACCCCGCCCAATTGCCCCAGTTCGGCTTCCACCACAATCCCTTTAGCATGAGCGGCTTCTACAACCCGGCGGGTGATTTCGATGTTCTTCTCAAACTCTGCGTGGCTCGCGTCAATCATCACGGAGGAATAAAAGCCGCTGTTGATGCAGTCGTAGCAGGTTTCTTCGTCTCCATGGTCCAGGTGAACGGCAAAAACGGCTTCGTGGAAGATTTCATCGGCAGAGCGAATTAACCCCTCCAGCATTTTTTTGTGGGTATAAGAGCGTGCGCCCTTGCTGATTTGGATAATGAAGGGGGATTGGCTCTCCAGGTTGCCCCGGAACAAACCCATCGTCTGCTCCAGGTTGTTGATGTTATATGCGCCAATGGCATACTTGCCATAGGCGGCTTCAAACAGTTTTTTAGTGGTAACAATCATGGTACTCTTCCTTTCGTCATCAAAATAAACCCGTAAAAAACGGGATGTGTGCAACTTTGCTCTATAACACCGCGTACATTCAGGCGTATCGCAAACAAGCGGTGCGATTATACCCACAAACAGGCTATAATCTAGCCAGATTTGCCCCTTACCCAACCCTTCGGAGGAAACCATGAGTGACTTTTTCGGGCGCGTTGTCGGCGACCAGGACCCCCTTAAAAAACTGGCATCATACATCCCCGGCTTTGGCGGCTACATAGAGCGAGAAAACCGCCGCGCCGCCGATAAACTCCTGCGCGACACCGTCTCGCGCCGGTTTGAAGAACTGAACAAACGCCTTTCTGCCCTGCAAACCGAACTGATTAGCCAGGGCGGGCTGGAGTTTATGGACGAAATGGAAAAAGCCGCCCTGCAACTTCGCACCTTCAGCGACAAAATCCGCACCGCCACTTACGGCTATTCCGGCTTTTTTGACGCAGTAAAAATCAACGAAGAAGAACTGGCAAAACTCTACGCTTTCGATAACGCCTTTTTTGAACTGGGAAGCCAGATTAACAGCGCCATAGACAACGTGGAACAAATGCTCGCCAACCCCGAAGCCCTGCCCGCCGCCATCCGGCATCTCAGCACCCTGGCACGCGAAGCCGTCACCAACTTCGACCGCCGCTACGAAGTCATCAACGGCGCACAACAGTAGCACCATCCCTGCCGCCTCACCCCAAGCCCCTTTCCCCCTGGGAGAGGGGCTTTTACATAATCCCAATTCGTTTTTTTATCAATCTGTGCTTTAATTGGGAAAACGACAGGAGGAACCCGGATGTGGAATGAACTGATAAACGCAGTAAGCGTGCAACAGGCAACCGAACTTCTCGCCCAAAAAGGCAGCGCCGCCCGCTTGCTCGCCGGAGGCACCGATTTAATACTGGAACTGGAACGCGGGCAGCGCCCCGGCTTGGAAACCGTCATAGACATCAGCCGAATCCCCGGCTTGGACGAAATCCGCGAGGATGCCGAGGGCATGATTCACCTAGGGGCGCTCGTCAGCCACAACCAATGCGCCGCAAGCCCCTTATTGCGCCAAAAAGCCTACCCCCTCGCCCGCGCCGCATGGGAAGTCGGCGCGCCCCAAATTCGCAATCGCGGCACAGTTGCCGGCAACCTCGTCACCGCCTCGCCCGCCAACGACACCATCACCCCCCTCATGGCATTGGGCGCATGGGTCGTCTTACAATCCACACGCGGCACAAGGCAAGTAGCCCTGCAAGACTTTTACCTGGGCGTAAGAAAAACCGTTCTGCAACCGGATGAAATGCTGGTAGAAATTGCCTTTAAGGGGCTGAAGGAAACCCAAAAGGGGACTTTTGTAAAAGTGGCATTGCGCCGCGCCCAGGCAATTTCCGTCATCAATCTCGCCATCGTATTGGAACTGGAAGGCGCTACCGTTAAAAGCGCCGCCCTCACCCTGGGAGCAGTCGCGCCCACCATCCTGCACGCCCAGGAAGCCGAAGCCTTTTTGGTAGGAAAAACGCTATCAGACGAGGTGTTGGAAGAAGCCGCCCGCCTCGCCCAAGTCGCCGCCAAGCCCATTAACGATATTCGCGCCTCGGCGGAGTATCGGCGCGAGATGGTGCGGGTCTTTACTCTGCGCGGGCTAAAGTCGCTGCGAGAGGGCAGGGAAGAGGCAGGGATGCCGGAAAGTCCCATCACTTTGGCGGGAGATGCCCCCGCCGCCTCCCCCGCCACCTTTGGCGGGTCCTTCGCCGAGGGCAGTACCATCCACACCACCATTAACGGCAAAGCCTACACCCTGCAAGGCGGGGCGCACAAAACCCTGCTGCGCCTGCTGAGGGAAGATGCCGGGTTGATTGGCAGCAAAGAAGGCTGTGCCGAAGGCGAATGTGGAGCCTGTACCGTGCTGTTGGACGGCAAAGCGGTGATGTCTTGCCTGGTTCCTGCCGCCCGCGCTGAGGGCGCACAGATTGTGACAGTGGAAGGGCTGGCAGGGGAGGCGCGCCTGCACCCGGTGCAAGAAGCCTTTGTGGAAGATGGGGCGGTGCAATGCGGGTACTGCACCCCTGGGTTTTTAATATCTTCCGCCAAACTGCTGGAAGAACGCCCTCACCCCACCAAAAACGAAATTGAACAAGCCATCACCGGCAACCTGTGCCGCTGCACTGGCTATTACAAAATTGTGCAAGCCATTGAGACAGCGAGCAAAATAGGAGAAGAAAATGGGTAAATACACCAATATTCGTAAAAAAGAGTTCGTAGCCCCCCACAAAATTCACCCGGTCTGGCGCGGCATCGGCTTTCTGATGATGCTCATCGTCCCGGTCATGTCCTGGGTTAGCGCCCTTTTGCTGGTGCAGATTGGTTTTCAGCAGCGGTGGGCGCTGATGGGCGAGTTAAGCGGCACCATCCGCTTTCCCGACATCCTGTATCAGTTGCCATATATTTCCGGGTTTGCCAACTGGGTTTCCAGCATTCCGGCTTTGCCCGCCAAACTGCTTTTCTTTGTTCTTATTCTGATGGTGTTCTCTGGGGTGATGTCTGTCGTCTATGGCATCATCTGGCGGATGTTCGGCCCGCCGCGCTACACCTCCATAGACGCGCCCGCGCCCAGAGTGCAGGCAAAACGCTACAAGCGTTAACTGCGCCCAAAGAGATGGGCTGGCATAATGCCAGCCCATCTCTTTTTTTAAGGCAGGGTGGGTAAAAAAGCGGGCGGCAGGCGGTGCAGGGTGGCTTGCTCGTAGGCGTAAGCGAATCGGAACAGGTTTGCCTCCTGCCAGGCAGTGGAGAAGAAGGAAATGCCAACCGGCAGCCCCTGAATGTAACCCATCGGCACGGTGATGTGCGGATACCCGGCAACCGCCGCCGGGGAGGTGGGGCTCGCCCCAGAGGGCTGGTCGCCATTGACCAGGTCTATCATCCAGGCTGGCACGCCGGAGGGGGCAACGAGGGCTTGCAGGCGATATTTTTGCAAGAGTTCGTCTATGCCCCGGCGGGAGAGGTTTTGGTTTTTCTCCAGCGCCGCCAGGTAACGCCGGGCGCTGAGCGCTCCCTTTTTTACGGCTTGTTCCATGCGCTCCTGCCCAAAATAGGGCATGACCTGCTGAGGGTGGGCGGCATTGAAGGCGATGATTTGCGCCAAGGAGCGCAGGGGCGCGTTGGGGTGTTCTTCCAGGTAGGCGTTCAGGTCGGCTTTGAATTCGTAGAGCAGAACTTCCAATTCCGAGCGGCGGTAAGGGGCTTCGGGGGGCAGGTTGGCGGGGTCTATCAACTCTGCGCCCAGGTTGCGGAGGGTTTGCAGGGCTTGCTCAAAGAGCTGGCTCTGGCGTGGGTCGCCGCTGAGGTAGCGGCGGGCTACGCCCAGGCGGATGCCCGCCAAACCGTCTTTTTGCAGGGCGGAAGTGTAATCCTGAGGGTGGAAGGCGGCGGAGGCGGGGTCGCGTTCATCGGCGCCGGTGAGCGCCCCCAGCAGGAGAGCCGCGTCTGTCACCGTCCGCGCCATTGCCCCGGCTGTATCCTGGCTGTGGGCAATGGGGATGATGCCGGAGCGGGAGACAAGCCCCAGGGTGGGTTTGATTCCGACAATGCCATTGGTTTGGGCAGGGCAGATGATGGAGCCATCGGTTTCGGTGCCAACGGCGGCGGCGCAAAAATTGGCAGCAACCGCCACAGCAGAGCCGGAGGAAGAGCCGCAGGGGGTTCTATCCAGCGCGTAAGGGTTGCGGCATTGCCCCCCGCGAGAAGACCAACCGGAGGAGGAGCGGGTGGAGCGGAAGTTTGCCCATTCACTAAGGTTGGTTTTGCCGAGGAGGAGAGCGCCCGCCCGGCGCAGTTGGCGAACAAGGAAGGCATCCTGCCCGGCGTAATGCCCTTGCAGGGCAAGCGACCCGGCGGTGGTTTGCATGGAGTCGGCGGTGTCTATGTTTTCTTTGAGGAGGAGGGGGATGCCGTGCAGGGGGGAGGTTGCTCTTCCGGCGGCGAGGTCTTCGTCCAGGCGGCGGGCGGTTTCCAGCGCCTGGGGGTTGGTTTCGATAACGGAGCGCAAGGCAGGGTCGTAGGTTTGGATGCGTTGGAGGTAGAACTGTGTTTGTTCCTGGCAGGTCAGGGTTCCGGCGCGGTATTGGCTGGCAATTTCCAAAATGCTGAGTTCTGGCATAGGGTCTCCAAAAAAGGGGCGACCGGTTGGTCGCCCCTGTATCAGGTTACTGCCCTTGTTGAATGTAATGCTCCAACTGGCTTATCATAAATTTTTGTTCGTGAATGACTTCGTGAAGCACATCCCCGATGGAGACGACCCCCAGGATTTTCTCTGCTTCCAACACGGGCAGGTGACGGATGCGCTTTTCGGTCATCAGCGCCATGCACTCTTCCAGGCTTTGGGAGGGTTCCACGTAGAGGACTTTTTCGGTCATCACGGCGCTGACAAGGGCGGCGCTGCAAGACTGCCCGCGCAATTCCACCTTGCGAACAATGTCTCGCTCCGAGAGGATGCCCACAACTTTGCCCTGTTGCATAACCAACACAGCGCCGATGTTGCGTTCCGCCATCAGTTGCATGGCTTGCAGAACGGTTGCGGTGGGGGCAACCGAGAGGATTTCGGTGAAGCTTTTTTGTTTGAGTAGGTCGCGTACAGTTGCCATTTTTTCTCCTGAGATGGGTTAGGTTTTCATCAGTGTACCGGGATTAAAAAGGGCTGTCAACAACGTGAAATGCTTCACACAGCCGGGGTTATTCCGCAGGCAGGAAGTTGATTTCCACCGTCATGCCCCAGCGCAAGGCGGGGTCGGTTTCGTTGAGTTGCAGGGTGACGGTGTAGAGGACATCACCGCCCTGGGTTTTGGATGCCTGGCTGATGTTGGTGATAACGCCGGTGAGGGTGACTTCCGGCAGGGCATCTGGCTTAATTTCGGCTTGCTGACCTTCGGCGAGGTTGACGACTTCCAGTTCGGTCAGGTCGCTGGTTTCAATGTACCAGTCGGAGAAATCTGCCAGTTGAATTGCCCAGGTTTCCGAGCCGATGTATTGCCCCAGGGCAATGTTCAGGTCGGTGACGGTTCCGCCAAAGGGGGCTTTGAGTTCGTAACTATCCAAAGTGTTTTGGGCGGAGGCGAGTTGGGCTTTGGCGTTATCCAGCTGGGCTTGCAGGATGGCTTGCTGTTCTGGTTCTACGCCGTTGGTTTGAATACTTTCGTATACGCGCAGGGCTTCGGCTTCGGCGGCGAGGGCGGTATCGAGGGCGGCGCGGGGTTCGTCCAACTCGCGCTGAATTTCTTCCACGTTACGCAGGGCTTCGTTATAGTCGGCTTCTGCCTGGCGAAGAGCATCTTCGGCATCGCGGCGGGTGGGGTTGTCTTCTTTCAGGTCTTTGTATTTGTCGGCTTCGTCCTGAGCGTCTTCCAGGGCATTCTTTTTGTCTTTTACATCCGTATCGGCTTCGTCCACCTGGTCGCGCAGGTCGTTGGGGTCAATCTTCTCCCAGGCGCGTTGGGCTTCGGCGCGGGTAATTTGGGCTTGCTGATAGGCGTTCCAGGCGTTGGCGGCATCCAGGGGTTGAGCACGCATAAAGACATCGTATTCCTGCTGCGCCTGCGTTAGCTGCAACTGAGTAGCGGCAACGGCTGCCTGGGCTTGCTCGCGGTCTGCCAGACGGGCGAGGACATCGCCCGCTTTGACGGCTTGCCCCTCGGCAACCAGAATTTCCGCCACGCGACCACGCGCAGAAAAGGCGAGGCGCACATCTTCCACCGGGACAACATGCCCCTCCGCCACGACTTCACTGGGGTTGGTCGGCGCTGCCGGGGTCGCCACCGCTTCGGCAGCCTGCCCGCCACAGGCGGCAAGCAAGAGCGAAAAGGCGGCAAATACAATGAATAGGATTTTTTTCATAAAACGGGTTCCTCTCTGGGTTGTGTAAACAAAGGTTAGGGCATTTTGGCTATTCATACGCCAGCACCTCGCGGATGGTGAGTCGCGCAGCATTGCGGGCGGGGATGATGCTGGCAAGCGCAGAAAGCACAATAACCAGCGCCAACCAGATTAAATAGCCAAGCGGCGTGAATACTACGGTGATGGGAGTCTCAAAAACTGCCAAACTTACAATGTAAGACAAAAGGTAGGTAAAAGGCACAGAAAGCAGCAAACCCAACAGCCAGGAGATGCCGCCAATCACCATTCCTTCCACAATAACCATCCGCATAATTTCGGCATCCACTGCTCCAATGGCGCGCATAATGCCAATTTCGCGGGTTCGCTCCAGCACGTTCATCCCCATCGTGCCGGTAAGCCCCATCGCGCCCACAACGGCGGTCAGCATTGCCATAATGAGCAAAAAGATGACAAGAATATCCAGGCTCTCGGTGGCGTTATCCAAAGCCGAAAGACCGGGGCGCGCCTGACTGACCTGAAAACCAGCATCACGGAAGCGTTTATCTAATTTCTCGCTCATGGCGCGTTGGTAAGGCTCGGCGTGCTGGTCTGTGAGCACACGAAAGGAAACCGAGCGGTTTGCCAGGTTCGTCTCGCGGGAGAAGTATTCGTAAGTCCCGTAGGCAATCAGCCCTTCGCGGTCTATAAATTTGAAGAAGCCCACCACCTGCCAACGCTCCTCGTTCCCGGCAATCTTCACATCCAAATAATCGCCCGGCTTCAGGTTGGGGAAACTGCGTAAAATTCCCTCGGTAATGGCAATCGAGCGGGTATCTCCGGCTTGCACCCAGCGCCCGGCAACCGGGTCGGGAGAAATCATCTCGCTCCCGGCGGGCGGCGCGAGAACGGTCAGGTTTTCGGCAAGAGTCCCATCCGGGTACAGCACTTCCACTGCCGCAAATGCCCAGCCTTCCACATCCACCACGCCCGGCTCCTGCCTCGCCAACCTCTCCACTTCCGAGAGGCGGTAGGGCTTGTCAAAATCCAGGGTCACATCCGCCACAAAATAACGCCCCACATTGTCCATATAGTCGAACAAAGTTGTGCGGACGTTGAAAACGGCGATAAAAATTGCCCCGCCCATGGTAAGCGTGAAGAGGGTGAGCAAAAGCCGATTTTGGCGGCGGAAAGTGTTTCGGAGGGAGATGAGCAGAGGACGAGGGAGATGGATTCCGCGCCGGAGGAGGAGTTCGTCAAACCAGTTTTCCAGCCGCTCAAAAACCGACTCGCGCCTGCGCCCTGCCGCATCCCTGGTCGCCGTTTCGTGAGCCAGGTCGCCGCTAAGAGCATCCAACACGGTGATGCGCGAGCCGTTAATCACCGGCACGAACCCGGCAAAGAGCGGCACAAAAATCCCCACCGCCATCTGAATCACAAACGAAAACGGGACAATGCGGTAGCCCAACAGGGTAAAACCAAGCTGGTCTGCAATGTAAAGCGATAACTGATACGCCCCAATGCCCCCAAACGGAACCGCCAACAAGAGCGCCAGCACCCCAAAAGCCAGAATCAGCGCCAGGTACATGGCAAAAATCTGATTATCGCGCCCACCGACCAGTTTCATCACCCCAATATGGCGCAAATGCTGGTTCAGCAGCGCAGCCAGGGTGTTGGCAATGAGGGAGGAGGAAAGGAAGACAATCAAAATCCCCAAAGCCATGAGAATGCCCAGAACAGCGTTCACCGTAGGCGCAAGCGGATGCTCATTTTTGAGGGCAATCCGGGTGCGATACACGTCCACCCCGCCTCCCCTTTCCATGCGGTCTGCCAGGTCTGCCGCCGTCAGGCGGATGTGCGCGTCATCGTTCTCGCCGGTTTCCACAGTGGCGTAAATACGGTTAAACGCCTCCGGCTGTGAGAGATAGGGCAAAGTATCCATCGTGACGTACACAATCGGCGGGGCAAGAAAGTCATCTGCGCCTGTAGTTGGGTCTTGCACAATTCCGGCAACCCGCAAAACCTGGGTAGAACCATCGCTCAGTTGAAAAACCAAGTCATCCCCCACCGCCGCAGAGAGTTCGTCCAACACTTTGCGCTCCAGCAGCGCCTCGCGCTTGGCGGGTTCTGACGCACCTTGCAGGGAGGTGAGCAGGTTGACGGTGTTATTCTCAAAATCGTCCACCGCCACCAGGTTCAGGGTCGTCCACACCTGGCTTTGCAAAGGGCGGGCGCGGATGTTGAAAACCCGCCGCCCCTCCACTTCGGCAATATCGGGGGCGTTTTCCAGAGTTGCCAAAAAATCGCGGTCAAAATCCGCCGTCCGCAGTTCGATGTTGGCAGGCTGATTGGCGGCGTAACTGGCGCTCATATCATTTTCGATGATGACATAAGCCCCGGCAATCACGCCAATCGAAAAAACGCCTACCGCAATCGAAAAAACGACCAGCAACATGCGGGTTTTGTTTTCAAACAGGTCCAAAAATACTTTACGCCAGCGAGGTCTCATGGGGTTGGGAGGGTTGAAAGGGTCGCCTCCCCCGCGAGGGAGGGGGGAATGGGAAATCTTCAGGAGGAACGGCGCAGGGCTTTCTTAATCGTGCCAGAGAGGGCATCCACCACCGAGCGGCGGTCCTGCGCCCGATTCTCTTGCAAGCGGCTTTGCACACTGCGGGCAATGGCTTCTTCGGTCAGCGGCGATTCTTTGAGGGTGGCAAGGAAGGCGGCGCGGGGTAGCCCCAAAAGCCGCACCGGAGAAGTGGAGGAGGCGCGCACGCTGGCAATGGATTTTCCGCCCCGCAGCAGTTCCACCTCTCCAAAGTATTGTCCGCGCCCCAGGCGGGCAACGGTTGCATCGGCGCGGTTTTTGCCTTGCAGAACAATTTCCACCTCGCCCTCTTCGATAATGAAGAAGGTATCCACCTCGGCATCGCGCAGGAGAATCGCCTGCCCTGGGGCAAAGGTGTGGGGCTGGGTTTGGCGAGTGACCTGCAACATTTGGCGGTGAGAAAGCAAAGGAAGGGCAAGCGCCACAGCGTCTGCAATCAGTTCGCCATCCGAGATGATGATGTTGCGGTTGGTGCGCTCGGTGAGGGAGGGGTCGTGCGTGACCATGATGACGGTTTTGCCCTGCGCGGCAAGGCTGGTAAACAGTTCGATGATGGTATCCGCCGAGCGGGAATCGAGGTTGCCGGTTGGCTCGTCCGCCACCAAAAGGGGCGGGTCGGTTGCCAGGGCGCGGGCAATGGCTGCCAGCTGCTGCTGCCCCGTGGAAACGGACATGGGCAGTTTGTGGGCGTGCTGCTCCAACCCCACCATGCCCAAAAGTTGGCGGGCGCGGCGGGGGCGCTCGTCAAAGTCGTATAGCCCGGCGTAATCCATGGGCAGCATCACGTTTTCCAACAGGGAGAGCATGGGCAGCAGTTGAAAGAACTGAAAAACAATGCCCAGGTTTCTGCCCCGCCACAAAGACCGCCCGGATTCGTTGAGGGAGGTGTATAAATCTTGCCCATTGACGATGACCTGCCCGGAGGTGGGGTGGTCTATGCCGGTTATCATGTTGAGGAGGGTGCTTTTGCCACTGCCAGACTTGCCAACGATGGAGACGAATTCCCCGCGCCCGATGTGCAGCTCTATTCCTTTGAGAACGGTAAATTCGCCCGCCGCATTTTTGAACTTTTTGACCACGCGGCGCAGGTCTATCATCGCCGGGGGAGGCGCGGCGGGAGAAACAGGGGGGAGGTTTTGGGGGGCGGGGGTCATTTTTTAGGGCGGGGAGAGGCAGAAGAAAGGGAGGCAGGCGGCGGGGAGATTTCTCCGTCTGTCAGCAGGAGGTGGCGGCTGAAGCGCGGCATCAACCCCATGTCGTGAGTCACCATCACAATCGTTTTCCCCTTCTGAACCAGGGATTCAAAGACATCAAAGATGTGGTCGGCGGTGACAGAATCGAGGGAGCCGGTTGGTTCGTCCGCCACGAGGATGGGCGGGTCGTTGGCGAGGGCGCGAGCAATGGCTACGCGCTGCTGCTGCCCGCCGGAGATGTAGGCAGGCAGTTTGTGGGCGTGTTCGGCAATTTCCACCATTTCCAGCAGTTGCAGGGCGCGGCGGCGACTTTCACGCGGGTGATACAGCCCGCACAAATCCATGGGCAGGATGATGTTTTCCAGCAAGGTGAGCATGGGGAGCAGCTGAAAGGATTGATAGACAACCCCCATGCTGCGCCCGCGCCATAAGGCAAGGTCGTTTTCGGAAAGGCTGTGAACAGAAACCTCCTGCCCGCTGGCGCGAATGCGTACCTCGCCGGAGGTGAGGCGGTCTACCCCGGTTATCATATTGAGGAGGGTGCTTTTGCCCGCGCCAGATTTGCCCACAATGCCCAAAAATTCGCCGGGCTGCACTTGCAGGTGAATGCCTTTTAACGCGGTAAAGTCTCCGGCTTCGCTGGAGTAGGTTTTGACGACATCCTTGAGTTCGATGAGCGCCGGGTTGGGGTTGGGGGAAATAGGTTGAAGAGCCACGCGCCTCCTTATCTTGTCTATTCTACTCCCCGGAGGCGCATTTTTTGGATGTGGATAAAGGTTGTCTGATTGTTTTCTTACATTGCAAGAGCAGGAATATCAAAACCAAATTCTCGCAGAGCCAATACAATTTTTTCTGCGTTTACAGGCTGCATTTCCACCCAAATATCCATATCCGCTGTAGCACGCGGATAGCGGGGAACTTATTCCCCCGCCATGACGCGGCGGAAAAACTCTGGCAGGGCAAAGGCGGCGCGGTGAACCTGGGGGTTGAGGTAGTTGTTGACTCCGGGCGGGTAGGGGGTGTTTAAGCCGTCTTCCCAGGGGCGGTCCGAGACGTACATGAAGCCAATTCCGCCGCCGGGGTAGGTGGGAATTTGGGCGTAGTAATATGCCGGGTGGCGGGTTAACTGCCGGGCGCTGGCATAAATCTGACGGATGAGAGCGGTGTCGAAGTAGGGCTGCTCACACTGAGTCGCCGCCGCGCCGCCGGGGGCGAGGGCACGCACCATCAGCCGGTAGAATTCATCACTAAACAGGCGTTCCGCCATGCCGATGGGGTCGGTGGTATCCGAGAGGATGACATCGAAAGAGCCGGGGTTTTCTTCCAGATAGCCAAAGGCATCTCGCACCAGGAGACGGGTACGGGGGTCGCTGAAGGGGTCGCCAAAGGCGGGGAAATATTGCCGGGAGTAATCCACCACTTTTTGGTCCAACTCGCAGACGACCGCTTCTTCTACCGATGGGTAACGCAGAACCTGCTGCAAACTGCCTCCATCCCCGCCGCCGACAATGAGAACCCGGCGCGGGTTGCCCACTGCCAGCATGGGGACGTGCGTTATCATTTCGTGATAGCCCATGTTATCGGCTTCGGTCAGTTGAATGATGCCATCCAACACCAGGGCGTTGCCAAAAAATTCGGTTTCCACCACTTGCAAAAATTGGTAGGGGGTTTGTTCTTCCGCCAGCACGCGCTTTACGCGGATTCCTTTGCGGTAGTAGGGGTGCAGTTCTTCGGTAAGCCAAATGTTGTTCATGGGGTTTCCTTTTCAGGCAGCGAGGGAGGCAAAAGCGGAGGCGGTGAGGGTGGGGGCGGGCATGGTGAAGGAGGTCACTTCGGCATCCCTATCCAACTTGCGGAGGGTGAAGTTATCCGCGCCCAGGGCTTCTTTGATTTGCTGAATGAGAGGGATGAGGTCTTTTCCAATGGCGCAGGTGAAGAGGTCTATGGCGCAGTAGCCATATTCGGGCCAGGCGTGCAGGCTGGCATGTGATTCGGCTAAGAGCAAAAAGGCGGTAAAACCGTGCGGGCTAAATTTATACAAGCCTTCATCCACAACGGTTAAGCCGCTTTGGCGCACGGCATGAGCAAAAAGGGCATAGGCACGTTCTGCATCCATCAGGGTTTGGCGGTTGCAGTTGGAAAGGTCGCAAATGTAGTGTTCACCCAGTTTCATGGTCGGGTTCATCGGGTACTCCTTTGGGGGGAAAGTGGGCTTTGGGAAAGCGGGGGCGATTATCCGCGAGAATCGGCACGAGTCAATGCCGAAAAGGCATCAATTTTCATCAGGTTTTTGGCTATAAAAATCACCAATCGGCATAGATTTTCCCCAATAATGATTCTATTTTGCAAAACGAACCCCAAAACCGCCGAGTTCTTTGCAAAGCCCAAAACGATTATGCAAAAACAGAAGGGGTAAAATCACAAATCGTCACAACGAGCGCAAAGGTATAATTTTGACATCCCCAACCGTTTCGGAGCCGCCCATGAACCTTGCCCTCGCCCAAATTAACACCACCCTCGGAAACCTGCCCGCCAACCTGGAAAAGCACCTGAGCCTGGCAAAAGAAGCCGCCCAGGCAGGCGCAGATTTGCTGCTCTTCCCGGAACTCTCGCTCACCGGGTATGTGCTGCAAGACTTGGCGGCGGAGGTCGCCCTGCGCCCCTCCGCCCAGGACCCCAACTTTCGCGCCTTGCTGGAAGCCTCGCACAAACTGGATATGGTGGTCGGCTTCGTGGAGCAAGATTCGCGCTTTCGCTTTTACATTTCCGCCGCCTATCTTTCCGCCGGGGAAATTCGGCACATTCACCGCAAGGTGCATTTGCCCACCTACGGCATTTTTGACGAACATCGCTATTTTGCCGCCGGAGATACCTTTCGGTCTTTTGAAACCCGCTTTGGGCGTGCCGGAATTCTCATCTGCGAGGATTTCTGGCACATTTCCTCGCCTTACCTGCTGTGGATGGACGGCGCCGACCTGTTTTATCTCACCTCCGCCTCGCCAGGGCGAGGGGTGACGGATAAAATCCTCGGCTCGGCGCAGTGGGTGCAGGATGTAAACCGCGCCTACGCCGGGTTGTTCACCTCGTTTTTTGCCCACGCCAACCGGGTGGGGTTTGAAGACGGCTTAAACTTCTTTGGCGGCTCCACCCTCTTCGACCCAGACGGGCGCAGGGTGGCGCAAGCGCCCTTCAACGAAGAAAGCCTGACCCTGACGGAGGTAGATTTGGCGCAACTGCGCCGCACCCGTACCCGTCTGCCCCTGTTGAGGGACGAAAACCCGGCGATGGTGGCGCGAGAATTAGAGCGAATTTTGCACAAATAGGCAGCCATGAACATAGACCTTTCCATCAACCCCAAACTTGTCCGCAAACTGTTGGTTCGCTTCCTGCAAACCGAAATCCGGCGCACCGGGTTTCAACGCGCCGTGCTGGGGCTTTCCGGCGGAATCGATTCGGCGCTGGTTGCCTTCCTCGCCGCCGAAGCCCTCGGCGCCGAAAACCTGCTCTGCGTGCGAATGCCCTACGAAACATCCTCCCAAGATTCGCTCGACCACGCCATGCTCGTCATTCAAAAATTGGGAACCCCTCACCTGGATTTGCCCATTACCGGCATGGCAAACGCCCTCTTTGCCCAACAACCCCAACTCACCAACCTCCGCAAGGGCAACATCATGGCACGCTGCCGCATGGTGACTTTGTACGACCAATCCGAAGCCTTTGGCGGGCTGGTGATTGGAACCGGCAACAAAACCGAAATCCTGCTGGGCTACTCCACCCTGTACGGCGATGGCGCTTACGCCCTGAACCCCATCGGCGACCTGTATAAAGCGCAGGTGCGCCAACTCTCGCAGGAGATGGGTGTGCCTGCCGAAATTCTCAACAAGCCGCCCTCCGCCGACCTGTGGCAGGGGCAAACCGATGAACAGGAACTGGGCTTCACCTACGAAGAAGCCGATAAACTCCTCTACCTGTTGGTGGACCAGCGTTACAGCCCGCAAGAGTGCATTGCCGCCGGTTTCCGCCCAGATTTTGTGCAAAACGTCACCCGGCGTATTCAGCGCAACCATTTTAAGCGGGTTATGCCGCCCATTGCCAAAATTACAACCCGCACCGTAGGCTACGACTTTTTATACCTGAGAGACTGGGGAACCTGATGAACCCCCGCGCCTGGCTATGGCTCGCCTGCCTGTGGCTGTTCGCCTGCCAACCTGCCCCCCTGCCCGCGCCAGTCTATTTGGTGAACGAAGGAAAGCTTTACCCCCTCCAAGCGGAAACTTCGGCGACCCCGCTGCGCCTGGCAGCCCAGGCAGGGCTTGCGCCCCAACCCGCCGACCGATTCCTGCTCAACGGGCAGCCCATCCCCGCCGATTTTCCCCTGCCCGCCGGACAAACCTACACCCTGCAAAGGATTCCCGCCCTGCATTTTCGGCTACAGACCCCGCAGGGAGAAACCAACCTGCAAAGCACCGCCGCCACCGTAGCAGAAGCCCTCGCCGAAAACGGCTACACCCTGCGCCTGCAAGATTTTCTCTCCCCGCCGCCTCACACCCCTCTGAGCGAGGGGTTGCGGGTGGAATACCGCCCGGCGCAGGCGTACCGCATCCGCGCCGACGGGGTGGAGATAACGGCGTTCTCTTCCGGCAAAACGGTGGGGCAGGCGCTTGCCTCAGCCGGGATTGCGCTCTTCGGGCTGGATTACAGCCTCCCCCCAGAAAATTCCGCGCCCCAAGCCGGGGAACTGCTGAGAGTGGTGCGAGTCTCCGAGGCGCTGGAACTGACCGAGACCGAAATTCCCTACACCACCCGTTACGAATACACAACCGACCTGCCCCTCGGCGCCGAAAGCCTGCTGACCCCCGGCGAACCGGGGCTAAAGGTGAGCCGGGTGCGGGTGCGCTACGAGGACGGGCAGGAGACAGCGCGAACTGCCGAAGCCGAGCAAACCCTGCGCCTGCCCCAAGAGCAAGTATTGGGGCGCGGAACCCAGGTGATGGTGCAAAGCCTGCAAGTGGGCAATAAAACCCTGCAATACTGGCGGGCGGTATCCATGTATGCCACGTCTTACTCGCCTTGCGGAACCGGCACGGGAGACTGCTCCTATGGCACAGCCAGCGGTCTGCCGGTGCAATATGGGGTCGTGGCGTTTAAGAGAGATTTATTCAACGCCCTGCGGGGTAGCCAAGTGTATGTGGAAGGTTATGGCTTTGCCACCGTAGCCGATGTGGGCGGGGGCTTCCCGGATGGCAGGTTGTGGATAGACCTGGGCTACAGCGATGCCGACTATGTGCCCTGGAGCCAATGGGTAACGGTTTATTTTCTCGCGCCCGCGCCTGCCTACATTCCGGCGGCTTTGCAGTAAACTAACCGTATGTCTCGCACCGAAAAAGCCCTGTTTGGCGTGTTGGTTTTCGTAGCGGCGCTCATTTGGGGAGCAATTGCCTGGCAAAAGTGGCAAGAGCCGCTCGGACCGGCGTTGGCTCTCCCCAGCCTCCCCCCCGCCCCTGCCGTTTCCGTCACCGCTTCGGTTGCCCCCTCCGCAACCGACCAGCCATCCCCCGCCGCCAAGCCAACCCGCCGACCAACCTCAACGGCAACGGCAACGGCAACAGCGGCAACATCTGCCACCCCCTACCTGGAAAGCCTGCAAAATGCGCCCCTGCCCCTGTGCGGCGCGGCGCAAACCTCCATGCTCCTGCTCGCCATCGGCTCCGACACCCGCTCCGGGGCATACCTGTACGGGCTGGCAGATGTCATTCGCCTGGTGCGGGTGGACTACACCCTGCCAAGAGTCACCGTGCTGGAAATTCCACGCGATATTTGGGTACAAATTCCAGACCTTGCGCCAGAGCATGGCATTAGCGAGGGCAAACTTAACCAGGCATACCTGTATGGCAACGAGGGCATGGGCTACTACACCGGCACAGGGCAAGGACCCGGCTTGCTGGCGCGTACCCTGCAACTAAACTTTGGGGCGCAACCCCAACATTACTTTGCCGCCAACATGCAAACCTTTGTCAAACTTGTCAACAACATCGGCGGGTTGGATGTGTACCTGCCCAAAACAGTGGATGGGCGCAAAGCCGACCAAACCAACCGCTGGGATTTATACTTCAAAGCCGGGGCGCACCACCTCAACGGGCAGCAAGCCCTCATGCTGGCACGCATCCGCCAAATTAGCACCTTTGAACGCGCCCAAAACCAAAACATCGTCCTCTGCGCCGTGCGCGATGCCCTCCTCAACCCCTACAACCTACCCAAACTGCCCCAAATCATCCAAACCTTTGATGGCGCAGTCCAAACCGACCTCAGCCCCCAACAAATGAGCCAACTCGCCTGCCTCATGCCCCTGCTCAAAAGCGAAAACATCCAATTCATCAGCCTGCCAAGAGAATACCTGAAGGAAACCCGCACCTTTGACCCCGGCGTAGGCAAAGAAGTTTTCATCTTTGAAGCCGACTTCAACGCCATCCGCTTTTACATCCTCGCCTTTAGCGCCGGGCAAATCCCTGCCCTTGCCCAACCCGCCCCCACCGGAACCCCCGGCGCACCCCTCACCCCCGCCCCTTCCGGAGGCTTTCAATGTCCCTAACCCCCCTGCAAATCCCCGCCCTGCTACGTAAGCATGGCTTGCGTCCAGAAAAAAGCCTGGGGCAGAACTTTTTACAAGACGAAACCGCCCTGCAAAAAATTGCCCAAGCCGCCGAAATTACCCCACAAGATACCGTACTGGAGATTGGACCGGGGCTGGGAAGCCTCACCCGCCATTTGGCAATCGCCGCCAAAAACGTCATTGCCATAGAACTGGACACAAACCTGATGCCGGTTCTGGAAGAGACTCTGCACCCCTACCCCAACACCCGCATCGTACAAGGCGACATTCTCAACGCGCCGCCCGCCAGCCTGGTACAAGCCGAAGACTACCTGGTTGTGGCAAACGTGCCTTACTACATCACCTCCGCCATTTTTCGCCATCTGCTAGAAGCCTCTCCCCGCCCGCGCCGGATTGTGCTGACAGTACAAAAAGAAGTGGCGCAACGCATCTGCGCCACCCCAGGGGATATGAGCCTGCTGGCATTAAGTGTGCAAGTGTACGGAAACCCAAAAATCATCGCCACCCTGCCCGCCGGAGCCTTTTACCCCGCCCCCAAAGTCGATTCCGCCGTCCTGCGGGTGGATGTAACCCCTCAGCCACGCATCCCCACCGAGGGCTTGGGGGGCTTTTTTAGGCTGGCAAAAGCCGGTTTTGGGCAAAAACGCAAAACCCTGCGGAACAGCCTTTCCGCAGGGTTGAGGATGGATACCGCCAGCGCCGCCCGGCTACTAGAGCAAGCCAGGATAGACCCCATGCGCCGCGCCGAAACCCTCAGCATGGAGGAGTGGGCGAGGCTGACGGGAATGTATCAGTTATTGGGTGGGCAGGCGATGAGGTAATAGGTATCGAAGGTGTAGCCAAAATAGTAGCCGTTGCCCATGTCCTGACAGGGGACGCTGTTTTGGTAAACATAGGTGTAAGTACCTTTCCAGGTGGGGTTGTAGTAGGTGATGCTGCTGCCGGGTTTTATATTGCGGCTATAGGGCTGGCATTTTTCGCCAATGTATTCCCACCCGCCCATGTCTCTCGTCCAGTCGAAGATGGAGTAGCAGTTAATCGTCTCCGGGATGATGACGTAAAAATGCCCCCCGGCAACGTAGATTTCTGCCTGGGCGTTCATGTATTTTTTTAAGCCGGGGGCGGTGCAGGAGAGCAGCCCTTCTTTTTCTTTGTAGATGCAATCCAACTTCACGTTTTTTCCGGCAACGACAATTTTGCCCGCAATTTCGTCTTTTTGGTATTTTCCCACTACGTCAAAGAGAAAAACGTAGCCTTTGTGTGGAATAAAGCGGGCGACCATCAGGCTGACGTATTTGGTGCTTTGGGCAGAGACGACAACAGTCACCGTGAAGGCGGCGAGCAGGGCAAATGCCAGGGCGGGGGCAAAGGTTTTGGTTTTCATCTCAGGCTCCGGGTAGGGTGTTGGTTAGGGGCGGGCAAACAGCAGGTTAATAACGGAGAGGGAAGCGGGTCCGCCATGCCGGTTCCACTCTTCTTCCCACAAATGCAAGGGACTTTGAAATAGCATAAAGTAAAGCCGGTTGGTTTGCAAGTCTGCAATGGTGGTGCAGACCATGCGTTTTTTGCGGTTGGCATCGGCGGGGCTGAGGTCGTAATACTCGGACTCGAAGAGAACCGAGTACATGAGAACTTTGGCGGAGGGGCTTTGGGTTTTGAAGGAATCGACTATGCGGGTGGTGGTGGTGAGTTGGGTCATATCTCCCAACAGTTCCTGGGCGGCGGCGTCCACATCTTCCAGGTTTTGGTAAATTTTGACGGTTAAGCCAACCGAGTAGTTGCCGCTGGAGTCTGCCGGGTCTTTGGAAAGGATGAAAATATCGGCTTCGTCTTGCACGCCCTGAAGGATGTGCCAACCCTCCGGTACGAGGATGTTGAGCATGAGGTCTGGGAAGAGATACCAGGAGAATCCTGGCGGGGCGGGGGGCAGGTTG
>DYNS01000184.1 GCA_020720965.1 Anaerolinea sp.
CCCATCCGCCGCTAAAGTAGAGGTGGGCTTGGGGGCAGGTGAGCGGGTTTTGCTCGAAATAGGCGCGTAAATCCAGGTGGGTGGGGGTTGGGCAGGCTTTTTGGGCGCGGCTCACCTGGGGCTGCCAGCGGAAATCCAGGCTGAGGAGGCGTTTGAGGGGGGTCAGGTAGGTTTGGGGCGCAATGGCGAGGATGACATCTGCCTTTAGAAGGGCGCCAAAGAGCAGGGCGGCGTACCCGCCCATGGAATTGCCAACTGTGACCAGATGCCGTATCTCTTGCTGTTGAATGTGCTGCCGAAGCAGGTCGGCGGTGGCGAGCAGGCTGTCGGTTTGCCCCGGCAAGCCGGATTGATACCAGGACTGGGAGAAATCTCGCAGGAAGATTTTTTTGGTGGGGATGTGCCGGGTAATGGTGGCAAATTCCAGCGGGGGGATTGCCCGAAAGCCTTTTATCCCGCCGAAGGCGATGAGCATGGCGCTGGATTCTGGCGCGAATTCGGTGACGAGGGGTTGGGAGGAGGCTTCGAGTTCGCCGACAAAGCCGGAGGCGGGGGGTTCGGTTGGGTGGGGCATTTATTTCTCTTGCGGGTAGCGGATGGGCGCAACCGGGCGGGGGGCGGGGGATTGGGGGTCTGTGCCGCGAGGGTAGTAAAAGGTTTGGCGCAGGCTCCAACTCCACTCGGCGGATTGGCGGTAGCCTTGGTAGGTTCCCCAAAATTGGTTGAAGCGAAACCAGAAGATTTCTCCCCCTACTTTGTGCCACACGCCCTGTCGCCCGGCGTGAACAAGGTCAGTGAAGAGGTTGCTGAGGGTCATGCGGGCGAAGTCGTACAGGTTGAAGTGGGCTTCCGGGTAGATTTTTTTGAAGGCGAGGGCTTCGCGCCGGTAACGGTTGAAGACGGCGCGGGGTGTTTCGTTGTGCAGGTGGATGATTTCGGCTTCTGGGACGTAGGCAATTTGCCCGCCCTGGCTTTGGAGCTGCTTTGCCCATGCCAGGTCTTCCAGCCCGGTGAGGGTTTCATCGTAGGGGGTTTGTTCCCATAGGCTGCGGCGGATGGCGGCGTTGGCGTTGTTGCAAAAGGGGTGGGTTTGATGGGGGGCGGGTTCTTCTGGGAACCAGCGGGCGAAAATTTGATGCTCGGAGAATTTGGTGGTTTCGCCGCCGCGCTGTTTGCCGTAAGTCAGCCCAACCGAGGCGTTTGCAAAGGGTTCGAGCAGACGTTCCAGCCAGTCCGGGTAAACCGGGTAGACATGTGCCGAGGCAATGGCGACCAGCGGGCGGGTGGAGGCGGCGATGCCTAGGTTGAGAGAGCGCCCAAAGGTGAAATCTGCCGGGGCGATGTGAACGATTTTCGCGCCGTAGGATTCGGCAATTTTGACGGTATCGTCGGTTGAACCGGAATCGACCAGGATGATTTCTATCTCTTGCAGGGTTTGCTCTTGCACGCCTTGCAGCAGGCGCGGCAGGTGTCGGGCTTCGTTGTAGGCGCGGATGACGAGGGAGGCGGGTTGCATGGGGCAACTTTAATCTAATTTGGCGGGGTTGTCTATTGCCTGGGCTGCATTGCTGTTGCATTAACAACGCAGGCGCAATTCTTTGTCTTTTTTTACGTGCTATGCTTGGGTAAATCCGGTTTTTCTCAATCAAAGGAGTTTGTGATGAAAGTGTTCTGGAAAGTTTCTTCTCTGTTCTTGCTTGCCCTTGCGCTGGCGTGGATGCCGGTCTTTGGGGTTGGAGCGCAGTCTCCCACCCCGACCGTTACTCCCACTGCCGCGCCTGCCTCGGCGGCGCTCACATTTACCCCGGTCTTGCCCAACCCGGCTACGGTGGGGGATGAACTCTCCTTCGACCTGGTGATTTCGGTTGCCAACCAGGTTCCCGGCATCTCCGGCGCGGAGTTTTATGTGGGCTATGACCCGGCTCTTGTTTCCACCCCTTCTTCTCCCTCGGCAACGGCGGAAGTTTTGCCAGATTTTTTTGGCTCTTCCAACGTGAGCATTAACGAAGTTTTGCCAGCCGCCCAATGCCCCGGCGGGGCAAGCCCCTGTGTTCACCTGGTCTTGGCGGGTGCGCCTCGCACCACCCAAACCGGCGTGGCGGCGCGATTTTACTTTAACGCCATTGCCGATGGAAACGCCTGTTTTACCATGCTGCAATCCAGCCTGGTGAATGCCGATGGCGCTTCTGTTCCTCTTACCTCCGCCGCCTCTGTTTGCACGACTGTGGAAGCGAGCGTTACCGATACTGCCGGAACTATCTTGCGTCAGGGCGTTTCTTCTGGCGGTTCTCACGCCTGCACCCGCGTCACCCTGAGCGATGCCGTTTCTTCTCAGCAGACCTACACCGATACTTTGGGCGCGTTTTCCTTTGCGGATGTAGCCTTTGGCTCTTACACCTTGCAGGCTTCTTACCCTGGCTTCCTCGCCGCCCAACGGACGGGGATTGCCATTAGCGGCAGCGCAGCGTTTACCTTTTCTTCCTACACCATGCGCGGCGGGGATGTGAACGCTGATAACCTTATCAATATTTTGGATATTGGCTCCATCGTTAGCAAATTTGGGCAAACCGGCATGTCGGTGCTTGCCGCTGATTGCACTGGCGCAGATGACCCTGCCGATATTAATAACGATACCCTGGTCAACATCAGCGACCTGGCGATTGTGGCGGGCAACTGGGGTCTTACCGGTCCGGCGACTTTACCTTAAGCGAACCTTTGTTTTTGTTATAGGTGGCGGCGCTTGCACTCATTCGCCGCCACCCCAAAAGAATTTGGGTTAGAAGAATGAAATTAACGGAGTTCACAATGTGGCATCAAAAAGGATTCACCTGGGTTTGGGTTTTTGTGTTGATGTTTCAACTGCTCTTTGGCGGGGCTTCGGCGCAGGCGCAGGGAGCAGCCCTGTTACGGGTAAACCCCGCAACTGCCTCGGCGCAGGTCGGCGAGACGGTAACGGTTTCCATTCTTGCGGAGAATATCTCCAACCTTGCGGCAATGGAACTGCACCTGTCCTTTAACCAGGCGGTGTTGGAAGTGCTGGAGATACAGAACGGCGGCTTTCTCACGGCAGATTTTACGGTGCAAAACACCTTCGATAATGCCGCCGGAACAGTGGATTACGCCATTGCCCAACTGAACCGCGCCTCCGCGCAGGGCAGCGGCACGGCGCTGATAATCACCTTCCGCGCTAAAGCGGCTGGCTTTTCCTCCATCGCTCTGCGCCCGGTAGCGGCAGCCCCCACCGGCATGATTCTTGCCAGCGCGGATGGCTCCGCCATTTCCGCTTCCTGGCAGCCCGGCGCGGTGACGGTTGGCTCTGGCGGCGCGGCAGCCACATCCACGCCCGCGCCCACGCAGGCGGCAGCCACCTCCACGCTCGTGCCCACGCAGGCGGCAACCACATCCACGCCCGCGTCCACGCAGGCAGTAGCCACTGCCACCCCTGCGCCTACGCAGGCGACAGTCACCGCTACCCCCGCCCCGGTCGTCCTTCCGGCAGGGTCGATTATCGGCACGCACACTGTTCAGTGGGGCGAATATCTCTACTGCATTGGGCGCGCCTACGGGGTGGATGCCATGCAAATTGCCAGCGTAAACGGCGTTTGGTGGCCCTATATCATCTTCCCTGGGCAAAAGTTGAGCATTCCCTATGCTCCGGCTGCCCAAAGCCCCGGCAAAGTGTGTGTCGCTCAGTTTGGCGTTCCTGCGGTTACTCCCACTCCCTTGCCCTCCTCGCCCTCGGCTTCGGTGGCTTTCTCTGCGGTCAGCCCCAACCCGGCGGCAATTGGCGCCGAAGTGTATTTCGACCTGAACCTTTCGGTTGCCAACCAAAACCCCGGCATCTCTGGCGCAGAATTCTTCCTGGGTTATAACCCCGCCCTCGTCAGCCCCCGCGCCGCGCCCAACAGCGCCGCCCAGGTAAAGACAGATTTCTTCACCACTCTCAACGTCAGCGTCAACGAAGTTCTTCCGGCGGCGCAATGCCCCGGCGGGGCAAGCCCTTGCATCCACCTCGTCCTGGCAGGCACGCCCATCAACACCAAAAACGCCTCCGTTGCCCGCTTTTACTTCTCCGGCATTGCCAACGGGGATGCTTCCTTTGCCATGCTGCAATCCAGCCTGGTGAACGCCAACGGGCAGCCCGTCTCGCACACATCCGCCTCCCCCACAACCGTCAAAATCAGCCCGCTGACCCCCACCCCCTCCGCTTCCACCTCCTGCCGCTACTACCATGTCGTCAAATCAGGCGATACCCTCTACCGCATCGGCGTGACCTACGGCGTAAGTTACACCACCATCGCCACTGCCAACAACATCTGGTATCCCTGGGTCATCTATGTCGGGCAGACCCTTTGCATCCCCTAACCCAAAAAGCGACCAACCATGCGCCCCCTTGCCAAATTTCTCTTTCCCTTGCTTCTTTTGCTTGCGCTTACCTCCTGTTCCCCCGGCGGCGCTGCCCTCAACCTTTCCCCCTCTGCCGCCTCCGTTAAGGTGGGGCAGGAATTTACCCTCACCCTGCAAGCCCAAAACGTCAGCGACCTGATGGCGCTGGAAGCCCACCTGCAATTTGACCCTGCCGCCATGCAGGTCATTTCCCTCGCCCCCGGCGGCTTTCTTTCCCCCGATTTTGTGGTGCAGGAGCAATTTGATAACACCGCCGGAACCATAGACTACGCCCTCACCCAACTGAATCGTGCTCCCGTACAGGGCAGCGGCGCGGTGCTGATAGTCACCTTCCGCGCCCTTGTCCAGGGCGAGCAGCAGATAACCTTCCGCGCCCTCCCCGCCGCCCCCGCCGGAGCCATTCTGGCGGACCCACAAGGCGGCGCCATCTCCGTCAACCTGCAACCCGCCCGCCTCAGCATTTTGCCCTAACCCGCAGCCCCCAATCCTCCGTTAAAATAGACGGATGAGCAAACCCAATCTTCTTTCCCGCGTCTCTGCATCCTTCAGAAAACCCTCCCTGCCTCGGGTGGGTTTTCTGCTTTTGGTGGGCATCAGCCTGCTCTTGCCTGCCCTGCCCGCTCACGCCGCCCCCCGCCGGGTGGATACAGACCCTTACTCTCTCATCGCCGCCGTCAATTCCCTCCGCGCCGCGCATGGGCTTGCGCCCTACAGTATCAACGCCACCCTCATGGCGATTGCCCAACAACACGCCGAATTTATGTCCGTCAATGGCGTTTCGCACTACGGCTACGGCGGAACCCGCCCCTATGAACGCGCCCTCAACGCCGGATACCCCCTGGCAGGTGATTTATCCCTCGGCGGCTTCATGTCCGAGAACATCACCGCCGGGGGCAGCAAATCGGTGCAGGATGCTGTGCAAGAATGGCAGGGAGATGCCCCTCACCTCAACACCATGCTTTCCGCCAATTTGCAAGAAATCGGTGCAGGGGTCGTAGTTGTAGGCGAGTATGTTTACTACGTCATAGACTGTGCCAAACCCTCCGGCAGTTCCATCTCCTACACCCCTGCCGCCCCCTCCTCTTCCGGCGGCGGGCTGCTCCCCGGCGTTACCCCTGGCATCGTAGTGATAAACACCCTGCTTCCCAACACCCCGGATTCGGAGGGGAAAATCTACCACAAGGTGCAATCCGGCGAGACTCTCTGGCTCATTGCTGTCTCTTACGGCATCACCGCCGCTCAAATTCGTCAACTGAACAACATGACCGAAGAGGAAGCCATCTACCCCGGCGAAACCCTATTGCTGATGCAGTTACCCACCCCCACTGCCACCGCCACCCTCACCCCCACCATCCCCGCCACCTACACACCCTTCCCCACCCTTACGCCCCAGCCCATCCCAACCGCCACCCCGCAGCCCCTCACCGCTCCCGCCATCCCCAAAGACTCCGGCTTGCTGATAGCCGGGGCAATTTTGCTCGCCGCCCTGGCGCTGGCGGGCATACTGGCAAAAACCGCCAAAATCACCCGCTAAACAATGATGTATGTCCCCCCGTGAGAAGTGACGATTGTTAGTTGCCCTCTATTTTTGAGGTTATATAATCAATTATCTCTTGCCCGTTAACCAGTCACCGAAAGGAATCGCCATGCAAGCCTACGTACTCATCAACGCCCGCACGGGTGAAATAAAGGACATTTTGCGCCACCTCAGAACCATTGTGGAAGTGAAAACTGCCCAAATGACCTTCGGTCCCTACGATGCCGTTGCCCTGGTGGAAGCCAGCGACCTGGAAGACCTGGGGCGGGTACTGGCAGGCTCCATTCAGGTCATCCCCGGCATAG
>DYNS01000506.1 GCA_020720965.1 Anaerolinea sp.
GCGAGCGCCTCTACCCCCTCAGCCTGGAAGTCCCTCTCACCGAACTGAACCTGCTTGCCTTGCATCGGCGCACCACCCAAGCCTTGCTCGCCTATGAACAAGCCGAGGGAGACCGCGCCAAACCCTACGCCGACTTCGACCGCGCCCAGCGCGAATACCTGGCAACCCTGGCAGGGCTGGGAGAAATCTTTAACAAACTGAAGGAAATCGCCGCACGCGGCGAAAGCGCCAGCGCCGGAGCCATCAAACTGCTCGCTCACCTGCCCCCCGCCCTGCAACGCCTGCTAGACCAGGTCCCCGCCAGGGTGGATATGCTCAATAACATGATTAAGGGGCGCGAAGTCTTCTCCAACGTTGGCGCAGTCGTCCCCACCAGCACCCTCACCCGCTTTGTCACTGCCAAAGACGACAACGAGCAAAAACAACTCGCCTGGGGCATCCTCACAGACGCGCAAAACATCCTGCACATCAGCCTGAGAGATTTTCGCCCCCACGTTGCCGCCCTGCAAGCCGCCAACCGCGCAGACCTGGCGCAAAGCATTGCCCAGGAATATCTGGATTCGTATGTCAGCGGCTTTAACCAATTCATTCAGGAACTGCGGCGCATCACCGCCGCCAGCCGCGAAACCCAACTGCTAAGGCGATAAGCCATGACCAAACCCAGCGAAGACCCCCTCATCGGGCGCAAACTCTCCAACTACCACATTCAACGCCTGTTAGGGCGAGGCGGCATGGCGCAGGTTTACTACGGCATGGATGTCAAACTCCAACGCCCGGTTGCCATCAAAGTCATCGATGCCCGTCACCGGGGCAAGCCCGCCTACGCCCAACGCTTTATCAAAGAAGCCCGCATCATTGCCAAGTGGCGGCATGAGAACATTGTCCAAATCTACTACGCCGATGACGAAAACGGCTTGTACTACTATGCTATGGAATATATCAACGGCAAAGACCTGGCAGAAACCCTGCATGCCCACGCCGTCAAAAACAAACGCCTGCCAGAAGAAGAAATCCTGCGCATTGGCTCCTCCCTGGCTCGCGCCCTCGACCACGCCCATGCCAACGGAATCATTCACCGGGACGTAAAACCCTCCAACGTCCTCATCTCCAAAGAAGGGCGCATCGTCCTCTCCGATTTTGGGCTGGCATTGGATATGGAAGAAGGCTCCTCCGGCGAAGTCCTCGGAACCCCGCACTACATCTCTCCAGAGCAAGCCCGCCGCTCCACCGATGCCGTCCCTCAATCCGACCTGTACTCCCTCGGGGTCATCCTGTACGAAATGCTCACCGGCGTTGTCCCCTTCGATGACATCTCCCCCACCAGCGTAGCCCTGCAACACATCAGCCAAAAACCGCCCGCCCCGCGCAGCATCAACCCCCAAATCAACCCGGAGACAGAAGCAGTCCTGCTGAAAGCCCTCAGCAAAAGCCCCAAAGAACGCTACCAAAGCGGCGAACAACTCATCAGCGCCCTGGAAAAAGCCCTGGCAAAGCGCAAACCTGCCAGCGCAAAAATGCCCCTACCCCCGCCGCCTGCCGCCGTCATCACCGGCAAAACCAGAGACGTAAATCGCCGCATCACCCCCAGCGCCGCCGCGCCCAAACCCAAACGCGCCGCCGGTTGGCTCTTTTTGCTTCTCCTTTTGGGAGCGCTCGCCTTCTTCTACTGGCGCGGATGGATACCCTCCGGGATTCTCCCCGCCC
>DYNS01000507.1 GCA_020720965.1 Anaerolinea sp.
CGAGCCTTTTACTTGCCGGATTTTTAGGCTTTCTCTCCCGCCGCCCCCGCCTGCAACTGACCCTGCTTTCCCTGCTAATAGGCTTCTCGGTTGGTTGGCATTTTCAGGTCAACGCCACCTACCGGCGCGATTGGGACACGCAGCGCAACTTCTTTTGGCAAATGTCCTGGCGCATCCCCGCCCTGCAACCCGGAACAACCCTCCTCTCCAACGACCTGCCCCTCACCGTCTTCAGCGATAACTCTCTTTCGGGACCTCTCAACTGGATATACTCCTCCCCAGGGCGTATGGATACCATCCTGTATTTTGCCTCCGTCCGCACCCAGGAGGGGCGCGCTTTGGGCGAAAACCCGCAGCCGAACACGCCCATTACCCAAAATTATCTTGCCAGCACTTTTTATGGCAATACCTCCCAAATGATTGTGGTCAATTTTGCGCCCCCCGGCTGTTTTCGGATACTCGACCCGGAGATTGACCCGCTTAACAAACTTTTATCTCCCCCCCTGCGTGATGCCGCCTTCCTCAGCAACCCCGCCGCCGTTTTGCCGAACCAGTCTGCTCAACTGCCCTCCTTCTACGCCCCGGAAGTGGCACGCGGCTGGTGCTATCTCTTTTCTCAGGCAGAAATTGCCCGTCAAAACGGAGACTGGCAGCAGATTGTGGAAATCTATCAGCAGGCACAAAGCCTGGGAGAACGTCCCAACGACCCGCTGGAAAATTTTGTCTTCATCGAAGCCTTTGCCCACACCGGATATTGGCAAAACGCCACCCTGCTGACCAAACAATCGTACCGATTCTCTAAAGAAGTGATGCGCCCCATGCTTTGCGCCTTGTGGGAGCGCATCGAGCGCGAAACCTCCCCCAACCCGCGCCTGAATGCTGTGCGGGCAGAAATTTCCTGCCCTTAAGGCTTACTTATACCGAATCACCCGGAAGTGTTCCTCATAACGGGGATTTTCCGGGCTGCTCTCCTCGCTGTGACGGGCGAGCATCCGCGCCTGTAGTTGGGCGGGGTCGCCAATTTGGGAGACGTGCTGTTGTATGGCGCGGATTTTCGTCTCCCAAAAGGGGGTTACATCCAGGGTAGTGTTGGGCTGCTGAGTCAGGCTTACCCACACTTCGGCGGGCATGTGCGGGGTCAGGTTTTCTTGCAGAAGGTCGGCAAAGTACAGTTCGTTTCCGGCGGCGGGGAAGACGGCATCTAACACGGCTTGTCCGGCGGCGCGATGGTCGGGGTGGTTAATGCCGTAGGGGGCGAACAGGTTTTGCGGGTCGCAGGTGAGCAGGATGTTGGGGCGTTGTTGGCGGATGAGACGCACGATTTGCTTTCTCAATCCCAGGTCAGGGACGAGGTAGCCGTCTTCGTTTTCCAAAAAGAGGACGTTTTTTACCCCAAGCGTCTCGGCGGCGGCTTTCTGTTCGCGGTGTCGGAGGTTGCACAAATCGGCGGCGGGGATGTGCTGGTTGTGGTCGTTGCGTCCTTTGTCGCCGCAGGTGAGCAGGGCGCAGGTGATTTGGTGTCCCTCGCTTGCCCATTTTGCCAGGGTTGCGCCGCAAAAAAATTCCGGGTCATCCGGGTGTGCCAGGATGACCAGGATTTTTTGCTCGGTTTGCCAGGTTGCCGGGGTTTCGCTCATTTTTTCTTTTTAAAGTCTGGCTTGCGGTTGCGGGGGGGGAAGGGCGGTTTGTTGTTGGCGGGCGG
>DYNS01000508.1 GCA_020720965.1 Anaerolinea sp.
ATCCTCCGGGCGGGTGGCGATTACCTCTTCTCGAAAGGCAATCACATCCGGGAAGGTCAGGTTATTCCCATCCACATTACTGTAAATGGATGCGCTGCCTTCTGCAATTGCCTGGCTGGTGTAGGGTTCGTACACATACCCGGCGGAGATGCTACCATTGGCAATGCTTTCCGGTATTTCTTCTGGCGGTACGTTCACAATCACCACATCTTCCGTGCTAAGACCGGCGAGTTTTAGCATTTCATTCAGCATCAACTCATAAATAGAACCGTAAGGGATGCCGATTTTCTTGCCCTTTAGCCCGCCAATGTTCTGCACGGTTGGCGAGGCGACAATGGTGTCTATGCCGCCGTTGTCGTAAATGCACACAATCCGTAGCGGGGTGTACTTGTTCACCATCAGCACATCTTCCACTGCCAGCAGGCTGGCATCCACTTGCCCGGCTGCCAGGGCGGGCAGGCTTTCGTTAAAGCGCTCGTAATAGACCAAATCCACCGCCACGCCATACTTCTCAAAAAGGTTTAACTCATCGGCAACCAGCAGGGTATAGTCGCCCCACCAGGCAGTAAACTCCACCCGCAGGGGCGCGGCGGCGGTGACAGAATCGCCGGGGGCGGCGGGGCTGCAAGCGCCGCACAGGAGCAGGGATGAAAGCAGAAGGAGGTGGATGGTTTTTCTCATAGCCGGTTGTTCTCTTCGGAGGTAGTCGTCAGGTCTGGCTGAATTTGCACCAGCACTTCAGAGCCATCCAAAATTTTGCTAATTTCTTCGGCGGCGGTGCGTAGAATGGTCTCAAATTGGACGGTTGCGCTCAACTTGTTGGAGGCTTCCGAAACCATGCGCTCGTAATTGGCGCGGCGGCGGGCATCTGCAAACAGGCGGGCGTTTTCCAGGGCAAAGGACATACGGTCTGCAATTGCCTGGTACATGCGGGTTTCGGCTTCGCCCCAGGCGCGGGCGCGTCCGGCTTGCCGAATGGTGAGATTGCCCAGTTTTTCTCCGCGCAGGAGGATGGGGATTTGTAGAGTTTCGTGGGTGCCGGAGCCGGATTCGGCGGCGGGGGCTTGGGGGCGCGGATAAAGGGCTTCCACGCTGCCTTTTGTGTACCGGTATCCGCTGGCAGTTTTCTCCCTGAGAATCCCTTGCAGGCTGGTTCCTACCGTTTCGGAATAGACTCTCTTCAACTCTTGCAGAGCCAGGGTTGTTTCTTCGTAGAGGCGGGCGTTTTCGATGGCGATGCTGATTTGGTCGCTGAGCAGGAGCAGGGGGTCGATGTCGTCCGCGCTAAAAGCGGAGGCTTCCACGCTTTGCACATCCAAAGCGCCGATGACGGCTTCGCCGTAGCGCAGGGGCAGGGCAATTTCGGAGCGGGTTTCTGGCAGGTCTGGGTTGGTAAAGAAGACGGCATCATCGCCCACGTCCAAAGCAATGCGCGCCTGCCCGGTGTTGGTGACGTAGCCCACGATGCCTTGCTGCCCCACCCGCAGGCGGTGCTTGCGCTGGAGCATTTTTTGCCCTCCGGCGCTGTTGGCGGCACGCAGCACGGCATATTCTCTTTTTTCGTCCACCAGAAAGATGCCAACATGGTAAAAGCCAAATGCCTGACTGATGCTTTGGGTAATTTGGGGCAGAAGGTCTTCCTGGCTGGAAATGCTGGTGACGGCGCGGGTAATTTGGGCAATGGCTTCAAACTGGCTGG
>DYNS01000185.1 GCA_020720965.1 Anaerolinea sp.
CTGGCAGACAAGGCTGCCCTGCGCCTGCTGCGCTAACGCTTCGTTACCGGAAAAAGCCTGCCAGAGCCAAAAGCCCGCTCCGAAACTTTCAACACAATCCCTGCCTGCCAACGCTTATGCTCGGCACGCTTCAGGGCGGGGTCAGCGCCATCCGACTGAACAATCTCCTCCAACGCGGGGGAGATTGTTTCGTAATCAAAAGGGTCCACCTGCGCCGGGCGTAGTTCCGCGCTGGGGGGGCGCTCCAGCACAAAGGCGGGAATGACCTCCGGAGCGGCATAACGCGCCAACGCATAGACTTGCGGCTTGGTCAGGTCCGCCAGGGGGCAAAGCGCCCCCGCCATATCGCCATACAGGGTGGAATACCCCAAAGAGAGTTCGGTCTTGTTACTGGTATTGAGGAGAAAACCGCCCAGGCGATTGACAAAAGCCATCAGAATCAACATCCGCAACCGCGCCTGAGCATTCTCCAGCGTAGAATCCGCTTCGGCGGGGGCAGGCTTGCCGGGGATGGGAGAGAGAATCTGCTCTGCGGCAGCGTGCAAAGGTTCCAGTTCCACCTCTTCCAAAGTACACCCCAGGGCGCGGCAGAGTTGGCGGGCAGCCTGGGCAGAGCGAGGGTCGCTGTAACGGGAGGGGATGAAGACGGGGGTCACATTCTCCGCGCCGAGGGCGCGTACCGCCAGAACCAAAGCCAAAGCCGAGTCGATTCCACCGGAAACGCCCAAAACCGCCCGGCGCAACCCGTTTTTACGGGCAAAATCGGCTATGCCCAGGGTGAGAGCGGCAAGTAGCCGGGGGAGTTCATCCGGCGGAGGGCAGGGAAGGGCTGGTTTGGCGGAGGGCAGGAGCCGGGTAAGCGAAATCTCCTCGGTACACGTTGGGAGACAGGAAAAATCCTCCCCATTCCAAATCAGGCTGTTGCCGTCAAAAATCAGTTCGTCATTGGCTCCCACCAGGTTTACAAACACAAGCGGCGTTTGGGGGGCTGCGCGGCGAATCTGCGCCATGCGCCTTTGCACAATGCCCTGACGGTAAGGCGAAGCGGAGAGGACGACCAAAGTTTGCGCCCCCGCTTGTTGCAGGGCAGCGGCGGGGTGCAGGTCGTAGCCTTCGTCCCACAGGTCTTCACAGATAAGAACACCCACTTTTTGCCCGACAATGTGAAGGGGCGGCAAGGCTCTGCCCGGCACAAACCAACGCGGCTCGTAAAAGACATCGTAAACGGGCAGGAGTTGTTTTTCTGCGGCGATGGTGAGCCTGCCATGCTGCGCCAAAAAGGCGGTATTCACCAAGCGGGGCAGGAGGGGGTTGGCGCGCAGAGGCTGGGCAGAAAAAGAGCCAAACAAAACCGGAGGCAGCCCCTCGCAGCGGGCGGCAAAGTCCTGGTTGGCATGGGAGGTGGCTTCTACAAAGTGAGGGTCGTAGAGCAGGTCGCGGGGCGGGTAGCCGGGCAAGACCATCTCTGGCAGGACAATGAGGTCTGGGTTGAGGTTGGCGGCGCGGCGGGCGGCTTGCAGGCAGAGATGGACGTTCCCCGGCAGGTCGGCAACGGTGGGGTTGACCTGACAGATGGCGATTTTCATGGCAGGCTGGGGGAGATTTCTTGCAGGAGGTTGAGCGCCTCGAGGAGGCTTTCGCGGCGCAGGCAAACCTGGTCGCCGAGCATGAGGGTGCGGTAGCCGGTTTGGTGCAGGTAAGCGAGGTCGCTCAGGTCTGCCGATTCGGGGGTGGGGGCGTAGGCAAGCGAATCGAGGATTCGGCTGGCGGCAATGGCATGGGGGTCTGCCTGGAGGATGGTTTGCATGGCTTGCAAAATGTGGTGTGGACGAGGGACTTCCACGTACAGGTCGCCGCGTGCCGCCATAAGCCTGCCCATGCTGTTTTTATACTGACGGGCAAAGGCAAGCCCGCGCACGCTTTCGATTTTGAGAATCAGTTCGGCGGAGGGCAGAATCTGGCGCACGGCTTGCACATCGGCAGGGGTTTCGGTGAAAGAGAGCATGACCCGATTTAGCCCTCGCGCTTGCATGGCGTGCAGGTAGGCGAGGTCGGTTTCGGTGAGGATGCCTTCGATTTGCAGGGAGGGGTGCGGGATGTTGACTGATTCGCCGGGACCGATGAGGCGGCGGGGCGAATCTTGCAGGATGAGGCGGTTTCCCTCTACGGCGACAACGGTGGCATGTTCGCGTCCATCGCTAAAAAAGGCGGATGCCGGGGTTTGGAGGCGGATGCGGTGGCTGAGAAAGACTTCGGTGAAGGGGGGCATTGCCGCGCCGACAACCCGCAGCTGCCGGGATTTCAAGTCCACCCACAGGGGTTGATTCAGCCCTGCGAGACGTTCCAGCGCTTCGGCGGGTCCATCTCGCAGGGGCATGACGGTGTTCAGACGCAAGCCGCTCACCATCGGGTGTCGCGCCACCTCGGCGGCATAAGGGGCGTAAGGCGGCAGGGTGACAATGACAGAAAAAGGCATGGGTTCGGTTAACTGACCAGGTTGAGGGTTGTTCCGCAGTAACTACATTGGAACATACCGCTGGCGTGGGTGGGAATGGGTCCGCCGCAGGTGGGGCAAATCATCTTAATCACTTTGCTCACTTGCGCCACTTTGTTTTCGTCCTGGCGGGCACGCATATTGTTTTCAAAGTCGCCAAAGTGACCCCAGGAGCGGGCAATTAAGCCCATGGCGTAATCCACTGCGCGTTGTTCGTCTTCAATGCGGATGATTTTTTGCTCGCCAATGGCTTTGCCCCACTGCTGGTCCACGATGTCGCCGGGTTTGCCGGTGGGACGGCGCAGGAACCAGGTGCTCCAGTTTTGGGCGACCTGCTGCCAGGCTTGCAAAGAGTCTACGTCCCCTTGGGGCGAATCGCCGAGGTAATGGGCAATTTGGGCGGCGGGAACCTTGGGGTGCATGTTGATATCGCCAAAGACGATGAGAAAAGGTACTTCCTGAGCGTTGGGGGTCTGGACGTGGATATTAACCCAGTGGGCAAACAGCCCGTAACTTTCGGGGGCATCACCGCCGCCGCCTTCGCCGTACAAAGAGCCGAGCAGCTGTTCCAGGTCGAAACCGCTGGCGAAGGTGGTCACTTGCAGGGGCCAACGGTCTACCCCGGCATCGCCAATGGCGGCAAAGCAGATTTCCACATCCGGGCGGTATTGCGAGAGGGTGTTAAAGAGCAGGGGCAGGCGGTCAAAAATTTCGGCGGGCCACGAAGCCATGGAGCCGGTTACATCAACGGCGATGATGACGGGATTGGTCGATTCGGAGCGAATCTGCTTTTGGGGGTCTATCACCTTTTCGTTGGGTCCGCCCTTTTTGGCGTAAGTGCGCGGACCAGAGGCTTTGGCGCGTTCTGCGGCTGTTGCCCGTGCCGAATCGGCTGGAGCGGGGGCGTAGGCGTACCTGCCCGTGCCATGCCATTTGCTGGTATCTTCATCCCATGAATACATTGTCACTCTCCTGTAAAAATAATGTGCGCCGCCGATGATGCGGCTTGCGCCAGAGTTTGCAAGCCAAACTCGCGCCGAAAGCGCAAATCCAGCCCCTGCTGAAGGATATAGTCCGCCACAGCGGGCGGGGTGAGGGATTGCCAGTCTTCTCCGCGTGCCATTGCCAACCGAACCATTGTGCCGTTGAGCCGAATCTGCTCCTGTGCCGGTATCAGGCTGACGGGGCGTTCTACGCGGTAGTCATCACGGAGGAGGTGGTAAACGTAAGGGTTGTCGGTGACGAACAAATCCAGGTCGCCCATCATCTCCTTCACCATGGCGCGCCAGCGCGGTCCATCGTGCAGGTCGGGAACCGGTAAAAGGCTGTAGTTATCCCAACCAGACAATGCCAGGCGCAGCATGGTTTCGGTTTCTTGCAGGGTAAAAGGATTGCGGAGGTCGTAAGCGTTGGAACTACCCATGCCGATGACGGCATGGTCGGCTGCCTCGCAGAGGGCGCGTAAAACCGGTAAATGTCCGTTATGGACGGGTTTCCAGCGGGCAATGGTTGCGATGCGGTGCATAGGGGTATTATACGGCAGGTTTTTCTCTGCCTGAGTCGCAGCGATAAAGCAAAAACCGCCTTCTGGAGAGAAGACGGTTTTTTGAGCGGGTGACGGGACTCGAACCCGTGATATCTTGCTTGGGAAGCAAGCGTTCTACCACTGAACTACACCCGCGTAACCAAACGGACGGGCATTATAACGTTGAATTTTGCGGATGGGAAGGGGAAATTTACGCGCCCGGCGGGCTTTATATCACCTGCACCCGGCTGCCCAGGGGCGTTTTTTCCACTTCAATGCGGTTGGGGAATGCGTCTTTGAGCGTATCCAGGTGGGTAATGACCAGGATTTTGGCAAAGTCGCGCCGGACGGTGTTGATGGCTTCCACCAGGCGTTGAACGCCTTCGGCATCCTGGGAGCCGAAGCCTTCGTCAATTACCAGGGTTTGCAGTCTCGCGCCGGTGCGCCGCGCCAGCACTTCCGAAAGAGCCAGCCGAATGGCAAAATTCACCCGAAAAGCCTCGCCGCCAGAAAACATTTCATAATCCCGCGTGCCTGCCGGGTCGCTGATGCGAATATCAAGGGTTTCCTTAAGGTCTTCGCGCTTTTTGTCTTTGTATTCGGCTTGGGTAACGAACCGCACGCTCATTGCCCCGTTGGATAAATTATCCAGCAGTTCGTTGGCTCGTTCTTCAATCTGGGGCAGGGCTTGCTCAATCAACAAAGCCGGAACGCCGTCTTTGCCAAATGCCCTTTCCAGTTTTTGATATTGCCCCACCTGCCTCGCCATTTCTTCCCGCTCCGCTTCGTATCCTTTCTTTTGCCCCCGGCGGCTTTCCAGCACCTGTACCAACTGCTGTGCCATGCCCACTTCCTGATGCAAGCGATTCTCGCGCTCTTTCAAATCCAAAAAGGCGCGTTCCGCTTCTTGCAGGTTGGGGGCTTGGCTCTCCAGGGCTTGCAAATCCGCCACTGCGCTGGCGTAGGCGCTTTCCTGCTCGTCCATTTCGGCTTGCAGGCGAGCCTGCTCCGGGCGCAGAGTATCTAACAGGGTTTGTAACCCTTTGCGGGTCTCCTCCGATTTTTGGAGGGTGTGCCACTCTTGCTCGGCGACGCGTCCCTGTCGTTCCTCCTGCCGCATCGCTTCGTGGGCTGCGGGGAGGTAGCCCAACTGCGTCAATTCTGCCAGCGTTTCCGATAAGGAAGAGCGCGCCTCCGCCGCATAGGATTCCGCTTCCAGGAGGGATTCTACCTCCCTGAGGCGTTTCGCCCCACCCGCCAACCATTCCGCCCAGGCTTTGCTCGCCGTTTCGGAGCGTTCCGCCAGGGAGGAAGCCAGGGCGGCAAGGCGCAACCTTTCCTGCTCTGCCGGGGCGAGCTGCTTTATCTGTGCCTCCAACTCTTTAATGCGGCTTGCCAGGGAATCCATTTCGGCGCGGTTGTTGCGCCATTGGTCGCCCATTGTCTTACCCTGGGTTTGCAAGTCTTCCAGGGTGGTCTCGCGGTGCGCCTCGCTGAGGGGTTGACCGCAAAGGGGGCAAACTGCAGCATCCAGGGCAGAGAAGGCATCGATGCGCTGTTTGAGTTCATCCATCACAGTTTTTAGCTGCCTGTTTTCGGCATCCAGCCAGGTATGGCGCTCGCGCTCCTGGGTCAGCGTCTCCTGATGAGCGCTCCTTTGGCGGATTTGCTCCTCTGCCTCTGCCAAAGAGTTTTTGGCTTGCAAATGTTGGGCTTGCAGGTTGGGCAGGTCTTGGTGCAACTTCTCCGCCTGGGCGGCTTGGGCGCGGAGGCTTGCCTGCTCCTGCTGCAAAAGAGCGCCCTCGGTGCGGATGGCGTTGTTATGCGCTTCGCGGCGCTGCTCCAGCCGGTAAAAGGTTTGGGCGCGTTCCTCCCACCCGGCAAGGTCGGCGCGGGTTTGCTCCCATGCCCGGTAACGGGATTCCACTTCCGGGGCGCGTGCCAGCAATTCTGCCTGGGCGTTGTATTCCGCTTCTTTGGCGGTCATCTGCTTTTGGCGGTCGTTCCAGTTCCGGCGCGTTTTTTCCAGGGCGTTGCCCAAATTTTCGGTCAGGCGGCGTTGAGCGGCAAGGCTTTGCTGAAGTCCGCGTGCCTGGTTCAGTATCGTCTCCTGAGCCTGGCGCAGACTTTCCACTTCCGCAAGGCGGGCGCGCTGCTCTTGCAACCTTTGCAGGCGGCTGGATTCCTGCGAGAGTTCTTCGTTTATCTC
>DYNS01000509.1 GCA_020720965.1 Anaerolinea sp.
AGACCTGAGTCCAGCCTTTGGCAGGGTTCGCGTCTGCCCAGGCGGGTTCACCGCCCGCCATTTCCACCATCTGAGTCTGAATCCAACTCAGCGGCGGGACGTTGAAAGCGACATTGCCTTCTTTTTCGGTGTAGTACAGGACAAGAACGCGCGGCTTGGGAGCATCTTTGACGGCTTGGGCAATTTGCTGGGCTTTGTTCTGGTAGAACTCTGCAACCTGGGCGGCGCGGGCTTCATCGCCAAAGACTTTGCCCAAAATTGCCAGGTCGCGGGAGTATTGTTCGGGGGTCTCAAAGTCGATATAGATGACGGGGATGCCGAGGGCTTCGATGGGCGCGCCGACACTTTCGGCGAGGTAACTTTTGAGGATGACCAAATCGGGATTCAGGGCGGCGACTGCTTCGGCACCCGCGTCTTTTTCGATGGTGCGCTTGGCGGCGTAGTTCGGGTCAATTAACTGGATGAAGTTCCCGGAGCCTTGTCCCGCATCTCCCAACCCGATAATCTTCTCGGCTGCGCCAGGGAAGAGATAGGCGGCGTCTGCAATCATAAAAAGCGCCTTGCCCGTTAGCACAATCCGCTGCGGGGGGGCGGGGAGAGTGACCTGACGGTTGAGGGCATCGGTGACGGTGAGGGAGGTGTCAGGTGTTTGGACGGATGGGGCGGCAGTGGGTTGAGGCACGCTTCCCGAAGGAGACGAGCAAGCCGCAAGCAAAAGTGCGAAGAACAAAACAAGCAGGGAAATGCGTTTCATGGAAACTCCTTAAGAATGTTGGGTTATACAAGGCTTTCGGTGGTCATGGAGACCAGCCGCACGCCCATTTGGCGCAATTGGTGGAAGTTTGCGCCTTCACGCAGTCCGCGCAGAACGGCGGCGGGGTTTTCCACCACCGAGCCTGAGAGGATGGTCGCGCCCATTTCAAAGAGGACGGGCGAGAGCGGGGTGGTGGGTCCCACCACAAGAGTCGGGACGCCAGGACGGCGCAGGGCTATCAGGTCGTCGAAAGTGCGGTTGAGCAGGGTCATGGCGGTAATTGCCACCACATCCGCCTGCGGAATGATTTCGGCGGCGGCGGAGGCGGGCAGGTCGCCGTCTTGCGGATTCTGCTCCAGCACCCAGAGCGTGCCCACCTTTGGGCGCAGTTCGGGGACGTAGGGAAAGTGTCCGACCATCGCCACCTTTTTGCCCGCGCCCAACCTGGCAAGGACCTGCTTGGAGTGCAAGTCCACCCACATTTGGGGTTGGCGCGGAAGTAAGGCGTTGATGGTTGCCAGCCCGACCGAGACTTCGGGCAGGGCGGATGAATGGACGTATTCTGCCAGTTCGCGGGAGGAGAGTTCGGTGAGGTATCCGGCGCGGGGGATGGCTGCTTCGGTGGTGTAGTGGTGCGAGTCATCGCCAACGGTGGCGGCGAGTCCGCAGCGGGTTTCGCCGTCCACTTCGGCTAAGACGGCTGTCCAATATAAACCGATGTGAATAGCGGTGATTTGGGCTTCTGGCAGGGTTTCGAGAATCCGGTGAAAGAGGTTGGACTGAGTCATCATGGGTGAGAGGGGTTGAGGGGAAGGTAGTAGCCTGCTCCGGCGCAGGAGAGGCAGAGGGTTTTTCCGTTGCGCTGAATTTCGCGCTCGTTCATAATCTCTTCTCCGCACTGCTGACAGTTGACTCGCAAACCGGGGCGGC
>DYNS01000186.1 GCA_020720965.1 Anaerolinea sp.
TTCTTCCAGGCTGTCGGGACCAATGCCAGGGATTTTGAGCAGGTCTTCCACGCGGGTAAAGGGTCCATTTTGTTGGCGGTATTCCACAATTCTCGCAGCGGTCGTATCTCCAATTTTAGGGAGTTTTGCAAGAAGGGCGGCATCCGCTGTGTTGATGTTGACCAATTGCCCGGCGGGCGGGGTGGGGGTGACGAGCAGCCCATTGCCGCCAATGACCAACTGCGGAGTGGGAAAAGCGCCAGAGCCGGGAATATCCACCCTATCTCCATCTTCCAGTTTTTGTGCCAGGTTAATGCTCGCCACATCTGCGCCCTCCAAAAAGCCGCCTGCCATCGCCACCGCATCCACCAGGCGGCTTTCGCGGGGGAGGTAGTACACACCGGGGCGTTCCACCGCGCCCATCACAAATACGGCGATAGGCTGCGGGGTGGGGCTGGGCTGCAACATCACTGGCGCGCCGGAAGGTTGGCGACTGGTAAGGTATGCCAACCCTGCCAGGGCAAGCCCCGCAAAAAGACCAATGAGAACCGTGAGGATGGTTTGAAAAAACTGCTTCATGCCGGTTACTTCAGCAGCTCTTCCAACAGGGCGCGGGCTTTGGGGGCATCGGCTTTGCCTTGCATTTTCTTCATTACCTGACCTACAAACCAGCCCATTAAACCCACTTTTCCGGCGCGGTAGGCGGCAGTTTCGGCAGGGGATTCTGCCAAAATTTGCTCCACAACGGCGCGGATGGCGCTTTCATCGCTGACTTTTGCCAACCCTTCTTCCTGCACCAGTTGGGCGGGAGATTTTCCGGTGCGGTTGACCTTCTCCAGCAGGGATTTGGCGGTATTGGTGTTGACCGTGCCGGAATCGACCAGGCGGATGAGGTCTGCCAGGTAAGCGGGAGTCAGCGCCAGGTCGGCGGCGGTGTTGCCGCCTTCGTTCAGCATCCGCATTACGTCATTCATCAGCCAGTTGGAAACGCGCTTGGGGTCGCCTGCATAGGCGCGGACGGCGGTTTCAAAATAGTCGGAAAGGGATTTTTCGGCGGTGAGAAGCTCGGCGTCATATTCCGGCAAGCCATACTCTGCCATAAAGCGGGCGCGGCGGGCGAGGGGCAGTTCCGGCATATCGCGCAGGATTGCCTCGCGCCAGTCTTCGGTGAGATAGACGGGGAGCAGGTCTGGCTCGCGGAAGTAGCGGTAGTCGGCTTCGGTTTCTTTGGAACGCATTTTTTTAAGGGTCTGGGTGTCTTCGTCCCATTCCAATGTCCAGGATTGAATGCTGCCGCCGTTCTCGTATTCGCGCACCTGCCGCTCAATCTCCTTCTGAATGGCGGCACGGACGGCTTCGATAGAGTTGACGTTTTTGATTTCGGTTTTGGTGTTGAGGATGGTTTCGCCCTTGCGCCGCACCGAGACGTTGGCGTCACAGCGTAAGTGACCTTTTTCCATGTCGGCTTCAGAAACGCCCAGCCAGCGCAGCAATTGGCGCAGGCGGGTGAGGTAATTGGCGGCTTCGTCCGGGCTACGCAGGTCGGGTCCTGTCACCATTTCCACCAGCGGAACGCCGCAGCGGTTAAAGTCGATGAGGCGGGAGCCGGTGAAGGGGTCGTTTTTCGTCTTGCCCGCGTCTTCTTCCAGGTGCAACTTCCAAATGGTGACACGGCGGAGAGAGCCGTCCGCCTGCGGAACGTCCATGTAGCCGCCTTTGGCGAGAGACTGGTCGTATTGCGAAATTTGGTAGCCTTTGGGCAGGTCGGGGTAGAAGTAATTTTTGCGGTCAAAAAAGGAGACGGGTTTCAGGTCGGCGTGCATTGCCTGGGCAAGGACAGCACCTTTTTCCACCACGCGCTTGTTCAAGACGGGGAGAACGCCGGGCATCCCGGTGCAAACCGGGCAAATGTTAGTATTGGGCGGGTCGAACCACGAGTCGGCTTTGCAGGTGCAGAAGATTTTAGTTTGCGTGTTGAGTTGAATGTGGGTTTCCAGCCCAATGACGGCTTCGTATTCCATAGCAAATCCTTATTTTTGGGGAGTCAAAGTGAACCCAACAAGTGAGTCTGGTATTTTTCCGAAAACAAGGCGGGCTGCCCGCCGGTATTCCAAAACAACAGGGTTTCCTCCGGGCGGAAAAACCCCTGGCGAATCAAGTCTATCAGCCCCCCGGCGGCGCGCCCGGTATAGACCGGGTCTAGCAAAATGCCTTCGTAGCGGGCAAAAAGTTGAACGGCTTCGCGCTCCCGGTCGGTTAGCACGCCATAGCCTGCCCGGCAGTAGGCATCGGTTGCCAAAACATCCTGGGCAGAGAAAGAGAGATTTTCTCCCAGCCTTTGCGCCGCCAAAGAAGCGAGAGAGGCAACCTGGGCTTTAATCTGCTCTTCGGGTTCGTCTATGCTGATGCCGAGGATGCGCCCGTTAAAGTGAAACAGCCTCTGCCCCAACACCAGCCCGGCATGGGTTCCGCCGCTGGAGGTGCCGAACACCACCCAATTGGGGGCAATACCCTGTTGGATGAGTTCCTGCAAAGCAAAAGCGTATGCCAGCGCCCCGGTTGGGCTACTGCCGCCGTAAGGGACAAGATAAGGCGCATGACCGGCGGCTTCTTCGCGGGCATAGGTTTCCGCCAAAACACGGTCGCGGTCGGCGCGGTCTGACACAAAAACAACCTCCGCGCCAAAGAGATAATCCAGCAGCAGGTTGCCGGTTGGCTGGGGCGGCATCTCGCCGGTGAGGACGAGAGTGCAAGCCATGCCAAATTTGGCGGCGGCGGCGGCAGTTTGGCGACAATGGTTGGATTGCACGGCTCCGGCAGAAACGAGAGTCCGCGCCCCGCCTGCTTGCGCCTCCGCTACGAGAAATTCCAATTTGCGGGTTTTGTTGCCCCCCAAAGCCAAACCCGTCAGGTCGTCCCGTTTTATCAGCAGGCGGGGCGACCGAAGAGCGGCGGTAAGGCGGGGCATTTCCTCCACCGGGGTGGGCAGGTGAGCAATGGAAAGGCGGGGGATGGGGTGCATCACAGTCCTTTACGGCGCAGCCAAAGCAGGCGGGCGAGGCTGCCCGTCAGCAGCAGGTGATAGAGAAAAACGGCGAAGTCCACCCAGCCGAACTGGTCGAACAAAAAAGAGACCAGGTTCAGCAGGGAATATAGCAGGGCGGCGAAGACCCAGCGAGGCGGGTTGTTGCCGGTTGCCCAGCCAAAGGCAAACAAAACGGCGGCATTGACCAGCATCAATGCCGCCAGGACGAGAAAAACCCAATCGGGGCTGTGAAAAATCTTCAACCATGCCCGATGTGCCGTAAAACCAGCCGCCACCGCCCAAAGAGCAGAAGCGCCCCAAAACAAAACTCTCCCCAAGCGGGCAACCTGATGAGAAGAGGCGAAACTCGACATGGCGGCTTAGGGCAGCCCCTCGAACACCGCTTCGGGAGCGAATGCCACACCAACCATGGTGGGACCGGTGTGGGCGGCAAGCGCGGCGGACATGAGGTGAACGGGCATCCAATTGGCTTTGAAAACCGGTTGGATGAGCGAAACAAGGCGCTCGGCGGCTTTGGGGTGATAGGAATGAAGAACCTGCACCCGCAAATGCGTACCAGACTTGTGCTTTTTGAGCATAATATCCACCAAGCCTTGCATAGCCTGGTCAAAAGTCCGCGCCATGCCTAACTGCGCGTAAGTGCCGCCGACCTTTTCCACCCCTATGAGGGGGCGAATTTTGAGCATGGAGGCGATGAGACCTTTCATGTGGCTGATGCGCCCACCGTGAATGAGATACTTTAACTCATCCAGAGTGTAGATGCTCTCGGTGGCATCCCCAATGCGATGAATCAACTCCACAATTTTTTCCTTGCTCCAGCCCGCCTTTAGGGCGCGTCCGGCGGCGGCGACCTGCCAGCCAAGGGCGGCGCAGAGGGTTTTGGTATCCACAATCGTCACATTGGCTTCGGGAACCATCTCCGCGCCCGCTTTGGCGGCGTTCACCGTGCCGCTAAGCCCGGAAGACATCTGAATAGACAAAATCTCCGGGTCGGTTTTTGCCAGTTCGCGGTACATGGCGGCAAAATCGCCTGCCGCCGGTTGGGATGTGATGGGAAAACTGCCCGTTTTCATCAGTTTTTCTTGCAGGTCCGCCGCGCTAATCGTTCCGCCGCTTGTGTAAGTTACCCCATCCAGCGTGATAGTGTGGCGCACAACGTGAATCTCCACGTCCGGCACCATTTCTGGGGGCAAGTACATATCCATACCGGTATCAGTCACAATTTGCATAAAATCCTCCATTCCAAAAGTAGGTCGAGTATAGCATCAAACCCCGGAGAGGCAAATAAGCCTCTATCGTTCCAGTTTTTGGCGGGTTGCGGCTTTTCCGCGCGAACGCATCACATCCAAAATTTTGGGTACAACTTTTGTGTACAGGGCATACCAAAAAGGATTCGGGACGTAGTCCCACGCGCCCAGGGTGCGTAAAACCACCCCTCCCAACCCTTCTTTGAAGCGAAAAACGCCCCACATGCCATCGGTTTCGTCAAAAACATCGGGCGCTCCCCACAAATCATAGTGTGTGCAGCCCTGCGCCTTTGCCCACTTCATCGCCTCCCATTGCAACAGGTAGGTTGGCATCTTTTCGCGGTGCGCCTCGCGGCTCATGCCATAGACGTAGTAAGCCCGCCCGGCAAAAAGGAAGAGAAAAATGGCGGCAACCGGGCTACCCTCCACCTCCGCAATCAACGGCAGGGCAATGGGGTTTTGGCTATCCGCTTTTTTTAGGAAAATTTGCCAGACCTTGCGGTAATAGGCTTCCTCCCGAATCACAAATCCATCCCGCAGCGAGGTTTCGGCATACATCTGATACAGAGTTGCCCAGTCGCTTTGGCTGCCTACGCGCAGTTCGACCCCTTTCTTTGCCGCCAGGCGAACGTTATAGCGCGTTTTCTGCTTCATTCGCGCCAGCATTTCTTCTTCGGAGGCTTCGAGGGAGAGAATCACCGTATTTTGGAACTGAATCTGCTCCGAGGAGAACTGCCAGCCCCGGCGGGATATTTCTCCCCGCAGGCGGCTGCCGTTCAGGTCGGTTGTCTCCCCCTCCGAGCCGGGGATGCCCGTACCGAGGGGCAAATCCGGGTCTAGTTTGAGAAAAACCGCGCCCTGTCTGCGCGCCAGAGCCTGTAAATCGTCCAGGACTCGCTTTTGGAGAGGGGCATCTGCCCAATCCAACACGGGACCCTTCGGGCAATACAAAACCGAAAGATGAGCGGCAAAACCCTGCCCAATGATATTTTTCTTCAACACAAGCGCCGCCGCCTTCACCCCCGCCTGCGGCAGCAAAGAAGGCTCTGTTTGGAGATGAAATTTTTCATCCGTCCAAAACAGGTAAAGAGGCACCCAACCGTAGGCGGCTTTCACCTGCCCCCATTCGTAGGTTTGCAAAAAATGCGGGTTCGGCAGGCTGGTAAGGAGGCTGTTCCAGGGGTGAGTAAGGGGCATAGTGTGGCGATTGTATCAAAAATTGGCGTTTCGCGGGCGTTGACGATGGAGGAAAGGGATAGTATAATCTCGCCCGCTCAGACGCCCCCATCGTCTAGTGGTCCAGGACGGAGCCCTCTCAAGGCTCAAACAGGGGTTCGAGCCCCCTTGGGGGCACTCGTTTCACAGGGTGTAAGGCTGTACTTCTCGAAAGGTGAAGACATGCTTAAACCCTTTTTTCGTTACTCTCCCAGGCAAGCCCTTACCCGGCTCTTTGCCGATACCCAAGCCCCCAAACTCATGCCCGACTTATCCGAATTTGTGACCGTAAAAGAAGCGGCTAAAGAATTGGGTTTCAACGTTATCAGCCTTCGGGTACTTCTCCGGCAAGGAAAAGTAGAGGCTACAAAAATTGGCAGGACTTGGCTTGTCTCAAAAAAATCACTAAACACCTATAAAGCCCAGACGGCTGGACTCAGCAAAAACGACCCCAGGCGCGGAAAAAACAAGTAAGCGCATGTTTAGATTGACATGCGCTTTTTGTTTACGTTATACTCATATCGTTTAGGTATAAGTTAGCCACTATAACCAGTGGCTTTTATTTGACCTAATACTCATATCGAAACAATAGAACCTCAACAACCAAAGAACCGCCCTCCGTAACGCCTGGTGCTTAGCCGGGCGGATGTTGGCGCGGATTACCCCAACCC
>DYNS01000510.1 GCA_020720965.1 Anaerolinea sp.
GCGGGCAAATTCCAGCCAGATTGTGAGACAGCCGTTATCCGGTCCTACAAAAAACTGGTTGCCAATTTGGGCGGCGATGGGGCGGCGTTGTGTTCCTACGCCGGGGTCTACGACCACCGTGTGTACCGTTCCGGCAGGAAAGTAGGGCGCGGCGCGGGAGAGGATGAGGGCGGCTTCGGAGATGTTTTGGGGCGAGATTTCGTGGCTGATTTCCACAATTTGGGATTGGGGGGCAATGCCAAGTATTACGCCTTTCATAATGCCTGCAAAGCCGTCTTTTAAGCCAAAATCGGTGAGAAGGGTGATGACTGTCATTTACGGAAAGAGTACCTTGAGGGCGGTTCCGGGTTTGAGCATCTCGGCGGGGGATTGAATGCCGAGCAGGACATCGTGCAGCAATGCACCAACCTGGGCGTTTTTTCCGGCGGCGCGGATGGCAATGTTGACGGCGGCGGGAATGGTGAGGGCGGAACGCGCCAGCAGCGCGGCGCGGTGAAAGTCATCGAACTGTTGGTGAAAGCGGCGAGCATACCCGGCAAGCCCGGCGGCGCTCACATCCCCGGCGCGGAGGGCTTGGGCGGCGTACTCGGCGGCGAATTCGGCGTTAATCATGGCAGGTCCAATGCCTTCGGCGCTCATGGGGTTGCCCGCTCCGGCGGCTTCGCCGACCAGCATGACGTTATCCGCCACCGGGTTTACGTTTTGCGCGTCATCCCGAAAGGGCATTCCGTGTGCGCGAGAAAGGGGGCGGGCGTTTGCGAGGGCTTTTTGGGCGTAAGGGTTGTTGGCAATGAAGGTGTCGAGCAGTCGATGCAAGTTGGGCTTAATCCGCTTAAATTCGGCAGAGAACATGCCAGAGCCAACGTTGGCAATGCCGTTGCCCATGTGGAAGATGTAGCCATAGGCGGGCAAAACCGATTTTTCCCAATGCAGTTCCAGCACGCCGGTTTCGCCTTGCACCCCTTCGTAATAACGGCGCACGGCAATGGCATCCGCTTCGCCGGGAACCATGCCAAGAGAGCGGGTGAAGGAGGAGTGACCGCCATCGGCGGCGATGACCAGCCTGCCGGAAATCTTTACCTCCGCCTGGGCTTGTTTGCCGTACAAAAGCGCCGTCCCGTCTGAAAGGCGCTCCAGCCGGCGAACATCCACCCCTGTCCGCAGGCGCGCCCCGGCTTGCTGCGCTCTCTGCACGAGGGCGAGGTCAAATTCGGTGCGAGGGATAAGATAAGCAGAGTAGGGGGAGGTTTTGGTGGGGTAAACGCGGGCGGTTGTAAGGTTGGGAGAACTGAAGAACATGCCGTTTTGGGCGGCAAAGCCCTTTTCTTTGACCCAAGTGAGCAAGCCCATCTTATCCAAAACCGCTACGGCAGGGGGGCTAATAGAGTCGCCGCAGGGCTTTTCACGCGGGAAGGCGGCTCTGTCTATCATCAGCACATCCACCCCGGCACGGGCAAGGAAGAAGGCAGTTGTGGCGCCTGCCGGACCTGCGCCAACGATGAGAACCTGGGCATCGAGAGAGTTGTTTTGCATGTTATCGTCCTCGCAGGAAGGAAATGAGAGAGCCAAAGCCTCCCACCATAAACAGCATGAGAATAATCAGCCCCATTGGCACGCCGCTGGGGGTTGTTTGAGTGTTTTCGTAGGTTGGCACAGAGAGGGGCTGAGGAGGCGTAAAA
>DYNS01000511.1 GCA_020720965.1 Anaerolinea sp.
GGGCAATGACAACCTGGGCGGCTTCTTCCAGCTTGGAGGGGCGATTGCAGGTGATTCCGGCGGTAAAGGCGCCGCGTGCGCGGGCTTCGGCGATGCCGCCCAGGACGTAGGGAGTGCCTCCGCTGGCGGCGATGCCGATGACGGAGTCTTGTTGGCGCAGGTGCAGGTCGGCGATTTCGCGTTTGCCTTGCTCATAGTCGTCTTCCGCGCCTTCGATGGCTTCGGTGAGGGCGGGCGCACCCCCAGCGATGAGACCGATGACCAGTTCTGGCGGGGTGTTGAAGGTCGGCGGACACTCGGAGGCATCCAGAACGCCCAGCCGCCCGGAGGTTCCCGCGCCGATGTAGATGAGCCTGCCTCCTTCTTGCATTCGGGCAGAAACGGCATCTATGACGCGGGCGATGTTTTCCAGTTCTACGGCTACGGCGGCGGCTACGCGGGCATCTTCCTGGTTGATTAGGCGCACCATCTCCAGGGTTGGGAGGTTGTCTATGTTTTGGGTGAAGGGGTTGGTTTGTTCAGTAGTGAGCATGGGGGAGGCAGTGGGAAGTGGGTAGTGAGAAGTGGAAAGTGGGTAGTGTTAGTGGGTAGTTTCAGGAATGGGGAGTCTGTTACTGACAACTATCACTGACAACTGTTACTGACCACTGTCACTACCAACCGGTTATATCCCCCAGCACAACCAGCTTGCTTGCGCCGGTGGCTGAGGGGAGGTTGGCGGGGCGTTTGTGCCAGGTTTCGTAGGCAAGAACGGCAAAGGCGAGGGCTTCTTTGGCGGCGGAGGGGATGCCCAGGTCATCGGAGGTGAGGAGATGAGCGGGGGCGAGGCGTTCTTTCAGCATCCGCACCAGGGTAGGGTTGAGAGCGCCGCCGCCGCTGAGGATGATTTCATCCGGCAAGGCAGGCAGGTAGGCACGGTAGGCGTTTTCGATGGAGGCGGCGGTGAGAGCGGTGAGGGTGGCGAGGATGTCGGGCGGGGTTAAACCGCACTCTTGGGCTTGCTGCCAATATTCGGCGGCGCGTTGCCTGCCAAACAGTTCGCGCCCGGTGGAGCGGGGCGGTTTTTGGCGGTAGTAAGGCTCGTCCAGCCATTGCGCCAGCAAAGCGGGCTGTATCTTTCCTTGCGCCGCCAAGCTGCCATTCCGGTCATAACTCCATTGCCCATCGGTGGCGAGGCGGGCGGCTTCGTCCATGAGCATGTTGCCAGGTCCCGTGTCGAAGGCGAGGACTTGCTGAGGAGCGCCGGAGGCAGGCAGGTAGGTGAGGTTGCCAATGCCGCCGATGTTTTGGGCAACCCGGCTTTTATGGGGATGAGTGAACAGAAGCCAATCGACAAAGGGGACGAGGGGAGCACCCTGCCCTCCGGCTGCCATATCTCTGGCACGGAAGTTGCTGACAACCGGCAGCCCGGTGCGCTCGGCGATGACCGCCGCTTCGCCCAATTGCAGGGTGGAGGCGGTTTCCTTCCCACCAGGGGGAATGTGCCAGACGGTTTGCCCGTGACTGCCGATTAAATCCACCTGGGCGGGGGTGAAACCAGCAGCGGAGATGGCTTGCAGGGCGGCGGCGGCGAAGGCTTCACCCAGGTCAAAGTTCAGGCGACAGAGATGGTTCACCGAGCCTGTTTGGGGGCGGAAGGCTTCAAAGATGGCGGCACGCAGCTGGGGCGAGTGAGGGT